>DAHUYO010000055.1 GCA_027315185.1 Acidobacteriota bacterium | reverse complement strand
TCGCCTACATGGACCGCAGTGAGTTTGCAGCCGCGGCAAAGGCGTTCCAGCAGGCGCTGGCCGCGGACCCGCGTCTGGTGACGGCGCAGGCCAATTTGGGCATCGCGTATTACGCGGCGGCGAAAGCCGGCCCGGCCCGGTCGGCTTTGGAACAGGCGCTGCGGCAGGAACCGGGAAACGTGCGCGCGCACTATGTGCTGGCGCTGATTGACCGCAATGAGGGCCATTACGCCGCGGCGCTGCGGTTGATGCAATTCGTCGTCCGCCGCGCGCCGGCCGATCCCACGGCGAACTACTTCACCGGCTTTTTCCTCTTGCGCTTGGGCCGAAACCGGCAGGCCGTCGTTTATCTGCGTCGCGCGCTGGCGCAAAATCCAGATGACGTTTCCGCCCTGTTCAACCTCGCCAATGCCTATCGCGCTATGGGCCAGCAGCAGCGGGCGATGGCGTACCTGCAGCGCTTCCAAAAGGTTCGCGCGGAGTCCGCCCTAAACACGGCGACCAACCTGGTTTATGGGAACGAAGGGCGCTTCGCCAAGGCCGTTGCGACCGTGCCCGCCAACCTGCGCGCGCGTCCGCATCCGGTCCCCGTGAAGTTTGTCGTTGCCTCGCCGGCGCAAACCGGCATCCGCTTCCGCGATGGCGGCCCGGCCACCGCCCAGGCGCCCGGAGCGGGAGTCTGCGTGATTGCCGAGGGGCAGCCCGCGGGACGGCCCGAGTTGTTTTTCGTCAATGCCGATGGCAAGCCGGCCCTCTACAAAAACCTCGGCGGCGGCCGGTTTCAGGATGTGACGGCGGGGTCCGGCCTGGACCTGCCCATGCATGGCCGCGGCTGCGCCGTCGGTGACTACGACAATGACGGCCGGCCGGACATCGCCGTGGCCGAGCCGCACCGCATTTTGCTCTTTCACGACTTGGGCAAGGGTAAGTTCCAGGAAGTGGGCCGGCTGGCGGGGTTGGCGCCCGATCCCAAGGCCGATTACCTTGCGGTGGCATGGGTGGATTTGATGGCTAATGGCCATCTGGACCTGCTCGCCACCAATGCGGCGGCGCAGGGACGGGTCAGGGTCTGGGAGAATCTCGCCACCGGACGGTTTAAGAACGTTTCAACCGCCTCGCGAATTGGACAATCGCCTGGCGCCTACTCCGGGCTGGTGGCCACGGATTTCGACAACGACCGCGACATTGACCTGGTGCTTACCAGGCCCCATGGCGCCGCGACGATCTATTCCAACCTGCGCACCGGGGCCTTTGCGCCGCTGGAGCCCTGGCGCGGCGATCCGGCGGCGGACGCGCGGGGGGTGATCGCCCTCGATTACAACAAAGACGGCTGGATGGACCTGTTCTTCACCCGCCGCGATGGGCCGCCGGTGCTGCTGCGCAACACCGGCCTGCGCCACTTCCGGCCGGCGCCATTGCCCGCCGTCAACCGCCAGTTGACCGATGCTTGGGGCGCCACGGCGATTGATTTCGACAATGACGGCTTTCTGGATATTGCCCTTGTTGCTCAGCAAGATGGCCATTCAGTATTAAAGCTATACCGTAATCTCGGCGACGGCGCATTTGCCGACGCCACCGCCCGCGCCGGCTTGAGCCGCCTTAAGCTGCGGCATCCACGTTCGCTGGTGGCCGTGGATTGGCAAGGCAATGGCGCGCCGGGGCTCATCGTCACCCAGGCGGGCGGCCCTCCCGTCCTGTTGCGCAATGTCGGCGGCAATGCCAACCATTCCCTGTTGGTGACGCTGCGCGGCTTGAAGGACAACAAAACCGGCATCGGCAGTAAAGTGACGGTGCGCGCGGCGGGACTGTGGCAGAAGGAGGAGATCGAGGCGGGATCGGGATATTTGGGACAGAACGGCTCCGCGCTCCTCTTCGGCTTGGGCCGGCAGCACGCCGATACGGTTAGCATGTTGTGGCCCACCGGCGTTTTGCAAGATGAATTCCCGCCGGCTGGCAGCCGCCAAGTCCTGTACCACGAGTTGAACCGCGCCGGTGGATCTTGCCCCATCCTCTATAGCTGGAATGGCCGCAAATTCGCCTTCGTGGATGACATCATCGGTCCCGGCGTGATCGGGGAATGGACCGGACCGGGGCAATACGATGCCCCGCAGCCGTCGGAATGCCTGAAGATCCCCGCGCGGGAAATCGCCCTGCGCGACGGCGGATATTCCTTCCGCTTCACCGATCAGATGCAGGAAGTCGTGTATTTGGACCGTGCGCGGCTCATGGTCGTGGATCATCCCGCCGGAGTTCGGGTCTTCACCAATGACAAGTGGAATCCCGATGGCCCAGCGCCGGCATTCCATCTGTGGGAGACCGCCAACACCCGCCTCCCGTTGGCGGCCACGACCGCGCCACTCGTCACCGGCGCGCGTCCCGTGAACGTGCTGCCTCAGCTCCGGCGCGGGCGCTACATCGCAATCCGCGCGCGGGGCGCCTTCCCCGGCTATGTCGGCCTGCACGCGCTCACGCTCAACCTGGGGAGATTCCCGCGCGGCGCCAAAGCGGAGTTGTTGCTGCATGGCTGGACCGATTATTACTTCCCGGGAACCACCCGGATCGCCTATGAGAATCACGTCGCCACCGTCGCGCCGCGGCTGCAAGTTCCCGACGGACACGGCGGCTGGCGAACCGTGCTCGCTTCCATGGGCGCGCCGGCCGGTCTGCCGCGGTGGATGGTGGTCAACTTGACGCCCATCTTGCGGCGGCGGCGAAACCCAGCCGGCCACCTGCGAGTGCGCATCGTCACCAATCTGGCGATTTACTGGAACCGCATTCTGGTGGCGGCCGGTGGCGCCGCGCCGTTGCGCGTGAGCCATCTGCAAGCCAGCCAAGCCCGGCTAAGCTTCCTGGGCTTCCCGGCGCAGACGCGCAGCGGGCCGGAAGCCTTTGATTATCAGCGCGTGGCGCGGGATATCGGGTTCCGCGCCCCGGCCGGCAACTACACCCGCTACGGCGCCGTGAACGCGTTGTTGGCGGCCAATGACGACCGCTACGTCATAATGGCCCCCGGAGATCAAATCGCCTTCCACTTCTCGGCGCGCCGCCTCCCGCCCTTGCCGCCGGGCTGGCGCCGGACGTTATTCTTTTGTGCCGATGGCTTCACCAAGGGACGGGAATTCACCACCGCCTACCCCAACACCGTCGGCCCGCTCCCGTTGCAGGGCCGGGCTTATCCCCCGGCGCCAAGGGAACCGAGCCTGCCGGTTTTGCGTTACCGCTTGCAGTACAACACGCGGCATATCGGGCGGCGCTAGCCTTGCCCGCCACCCGGCGGATTGGCCCGACCGCATAGCGGCTTGGCGGCGCTGTCGCCGCCATCCCCGGTCCGTGACGCCGGACAGCGGCGTGGTATGGTCAAGAATTCCTGCTTATGAAAGCCGCGATTGTAGGCCTGCCGCAGGTAGGCAAGACGACTCTGTTCCAAATGCTGACTGGGCTAGAAGCCGGCCGGCGGGAAGATACCGTGGGCATCGCCAAGCTTCCCGATGCCCGCTTGGACCAGCTCTCCGCCCTATTTCATCCGCGCAAGCACACCCCGGCAACGCTGGAATTGGTGGACTTGGCGGCATTGACCGAAGCCAGCCTCCGGGAAGGCACGGGCATCGCCGCGTTACGCGCGGGCGACGCGCTGATCCATGTGTTGCGCGGTTTTCAGGACCCCAGCGTGCCCCATGAGGCGGGCACGGTGGATCCGATGCGGGACCTGCAACGGTTGGATTTCGACCTCATCATCAGTGATTTGGGCCAGGTGGAAAAGCGCTTGGAACGGGTCACCAAGGATCTGAAAAAACAGCGTAACGCTCTGCTGGCGGAGGAAGCCGCGCTGCTGGAGCGCATGAAGGCGCAGCTCGAAAGCGAACAGCCGCTGCGGGCGATGGCGCTGACACCGGCCGAGGAAAAGCTCACGCGCGGCTTTCAGTTTTTGAGCCAAAAGCCCTTGTTGTACGTGCTGAACGTGGGCGAGGAAGAGGCGGCGGACATGGACGGCGCATGGCGGCGCGCGGGTGGTGCAGCCGTGGGCACGGCCCCCCAAACCGGCGCGGTGGTGGTCTGCGCCAAAATCGAGGCGGAGATCGCCAGCCTGCCCGCGGAGGACGCCGCGGCGTTCTTGCAAGGCTATGGGCTCAAGGAATCAGGACTCATCCGCCTGGCGCGAGCCGCCTATGCGTTACTTGGGCTGATTTCCTTTTTCACCGCCGGCGAGGATGAATGCCGCGCCTGGACGCTGACGCAGGGCTCGCGGGCGGTGGACGCCGCAGGCGTCATCCATTCCGATTTGGCCAAGCATTTTATCCGCGCCGAGGTCATACGCTGGGATGAATTGCTCGCGCTCGGGGGCGAGGCGGCGGCGCGCGAAAAAGGGCGATTGCGTTTGGAGGGCAAGGACTATATCGTGCAGGATGGTGATGTCTTGCACGTTCGCCACGGCGGCTAGACGCCGGGCCAGGAGGAGCGGATGGCGTTTTGCAATAAGTGCGGAGCGGAGCTGGATGCGGGTTCCGCGTTTTGCGGCCAATGCGGCAGCCGCGTGATCGCGGCGCCACCGGTCGGCGTCACCATGGCGGCACCCGCGCCGCTTCCGCCGCGCCGGCGCGGCATGGGCGTCGGCGCCAAAATCGCCATCGGCGTGGCTGCGGCCGTCGGCGCGCTGCTGGTGGTAGCGGCCGTCTTTGGCATATTCTTCGCGGCGCATGTCAAGAAGGTCCAGCTGGCGAACGGGCAAACGCTAGTCGAAACGCCGTTCGGCACCGCCAAGAGCGGACAGCCCTCCGACATCACCGCCCGCCAGCTCGGCATCCCCATCTATCCCGGCGCCCATCCGCAAAGCAGCGTGGTCGGTTCGTTCGGCAGCTTCCAGGGCGCCGTGCTCCGCTTCCGTACCAGCGACTCGCCCGCTCAGGTCTTGGCGTTTTACCGCGGCCGGTTTCCAGCGGCGGACATCACCGTGCGTCAGAGCCGCCAATTGGTGCTCGTGGAACGCGGTTATAAGATCGCAATCCAGGTGCAGCCGCGGGACGGCGAATCCGAGATCGTCATCGCCCGCTCCAAGGATTAGCTTGCCGGCTCCCGCGGCGCGGGCGGAGTGGCCGCCACGCCCACGGCAATCCAGTCCAGGTAGGCGGCGCTAGCGGCCACGATGGGCACCGCGATGATCTCCGGGTTTTCGTAGGAATGGAGCTTGCGAATCTCCGCTTCCACCTCGCTAAACCGATCGCGCAGCGTCTTTAGCAGCAAGGGATATTCCGTGGCTTCCTGCGCCTGGCCATGCCAGACGAAATAGGAATGCATGTGGTTGCCCAGGTTAGCGCAGGCGACCAGTTTTTGCTCCAGCAAATGCTTGGCGATAGTTTCGCCTTCCATCAGGCTGGCGCAGGTGGTCAGAACGAGGATGGCCTCTCGCATGGCGGCTTTGCCCCAGGGTAGCAGGGTTCCGCCCGCTCCCTCGCTCGTCCCGTGCTGGTCCCGCGCTGGTCCCGCCGCGCCGCGGCCGGCCACAATGGTTCGGCGCGGACATCAACCTCGCCGCTGGCGGGGCGTCCGCGAACCGCCGCCGAGCGCGGGGCCGACGCGGCGTCCGGCCGGCCTCGCGGCCGGCAAATGCGCGCCATGCCCGGTGCGGAGTATGGTTCCTGCCGCGCTGGCCGAACCGGATTCTCCTTGACGTCTCCAGCGATTACGGTCGAAGGTGGGTATGGATGCGTTTCTTTCCCGCCATCACGGGTTCGTCACCAATGGCTCGCCGGCTCCTCTTGGCCGGCGTGGCGCTGCTGTTAGTCTGGGCGGTCCGAGTGGCGGTGTTCGGACCCCACGGCTACCTGGCGCTTCGCCGGGAGCAGGCCGTGTACGCCCGGCAGCAACGGCAATTGCGCAAAATGGAAACCGAGAACCGCGACCTGCATCGCGATATCCGGAACCTGCGATCCAACCCCGAAACGATCGAGAGCATCGCCCGGCGGCAACTGCACCTGACTCGGCCGGGTGAAGTCGTTTACACCTATTAATTTGCGATCGCGGACGTGCCCGGAGGCGGCTCGCGAATGGCGTGCCGGATCAGGCGATCTTTCCCGCCAGCGGCGAGCTGGCGTTGGCATACAGCCGCTCCGGCATCCGCCCCGCACGGTAGCTTGCCCGGCCCGCCGCCACGGCCAACCGCATCGCATCGGCCATGCGCGGGGGGTCGGCGGCGGCGGCGATCGCGGTGTTCATCAGCACCCCGTCGGCGCCCAGCTCCATGGCCCAGGCGGCGTCGGACGCGCAGCCGACGCCGGCGTCCACGATCAGCGGAACGGTGGTGATCTTCTCGCGCAGAATGCGGAGGGCGGTGGGATTCTGAATGCCCAGGCCCGAGCCGATCGGTGCGGCCAGCGGCATGACCGCGGCGGCGCCCGCGTCCACCAGGCGCTGTGCGGTGATCAGATCGTCGTTGGTGTAGGGCAAAACGATGAAGCCCTCGCGCACCAACTGGCGTGTCGCTTCCAGCAAGGCGGCGGTGTCGGGAAATAGCGTATCCGGATCGCCGATAACCTCCAGCTTGACCCAGGGATTTTCCAGCGCCTCGCGCGCCAGCCGGGCGGTGCGCATCGCGTCTTCCGCGTTAAAGCAGCCGGCGGTATTGGGCAAAATATGGATCCGAGCAGGATCCAGGTAATCCAGCAGATTCTCTTCCCCGCGGCGCGTGATGTTGACGCGGCGCACCGCCACCGTCACCATCTCCGCGCCAGAGATGCGAATGCACTCCGCGGTCTGCTGAAAGCTGGCGTACTTGCCGGTGCCGACGATCAGCCGGGAGTGAAACTCCCGTCCGGCAATGGACCAAGCGTCGGCGGTGGAAACTGGGGCGGGAGCGACGGGTGGCATCTCCCTCATCCTAGCACTCGGCCGCGCCGCGCCGGCCGGCTCACCCGCGCCCATCGGCGTCCGCAAGTCAAGCTCCGCCAATCGCTCGCCGGGGCGCTTGGGATCCAGCAGAGGTTGCCGCCAAAGCGCGTTGCAGATGCCCTAGGTAACGGCGGTGCTCACGCCGGAATCGCGCGGCGTCAGCCGGTTCGACCAGTTCTTGCGCGAACGCCGCGAATGCGGCCCGGAACGCCGTATAGGCGACGCGGTACCAGGGCAGGCGGGCAAACACCTCGCGGTCACCGCTGCGCGATTGATACGCGGCAATGACCGCCTCGGCGCACGGGCTCCCGAACTCCGTCTCCATGCCGGCCAAATCCCAGGCGATGTCGGCGGGGCCAGGGAAAAAATGATCGTCGCCATGGTCCAAAGGGTCAAATTTCAAATAAGTTCCGTCCTCCCCCACCGCCCATTCATGCCACAGCACGCGGCCATCGAGTCGTACGGGCGGCGCCTCCGGTGGCAGCGGCGGGGGCGGCGCGCCGGCCAAGGCGCGCACGTTGGCGGCGGTCATGGCCTGCAATTCCGCGCTGGGCGGCTGGGATGGTCCGAGTGCGAACGCGGAGCGCAGAAACGCAAAGTAGGAGCCTGCCCAGCGGGTCCAAGCCGCCGCGGTGCATTCCGCATCGTGCAGCGGGCGCGCCGCCCGCCATGGGAACCGTAACCAGCCTTCGCCGGCGCAAACTCCGGCAAGGGAGAATCCCTGACGCGCCAATGCACGGGAGCGATCCGCGGCGTCGGCATGGGTCCGGCCCAGCCCTGAAAACTTGTACAGCCAACGGCCGTTGCGAGCAAGAAATTTGACCCGTTCTTCCTGTGGCCACACCGGAACATCCCGCAACCGCGGTACGAGCTTCCGCCATCCGCCGCCACTCAGGTCCCGGCCCCAACCTCGCCTCGGCGCCACCTCGCTTGCGGGAAACTTACACCATTTGTCCCACTCGCGAGCGACCACCGTGTGGCAAAGACGCTTGCCGGATGGATTCCAGCTCGGCAGCAGGACGATACGGCTGAGCGGAACGCCTTGGGCCTGTACCCACCGCACCGCTCCACCGAAGGAGGAACCGCTCAGACCCGGGCCTTCGTCCACCACGGCAACCAGCCCCGGCCATTGCTGAACGTGCCGTCGCAATAGGGCGTTGGCGCGATAGGTGCGGTCCTCGGGATGGCCGTGGGGGCGGAGGGTGAAGACGTCGCAGCTGCGACCCGTGGCGCGCAGCACCGCCGCCACCACCGGGGCCAAGGTGCTACCAATCGTTCGCAAACCGATGACCAGTACTGGTCCGCGCGGTTGCGCCGCCGCCAGCCGCCGCGCCGGCTCGACGTACGCTGCCGGGCTCAGCGCATAGTACCGGAACCCCTCGGGGCACGCGGCGACAACCATCGTCGCCGGCGGTGGCAGCCCCTGCGCCAGGGCCGCGAACGCGGCGACCGGCGAAACCCGCGGCACCAGCCCGAGGTATGTCTCCGCTGCCACGATGGATAATTCCATCGCCGCCCGTTGCGCCGGTCGCCACGCGTCCTCTTCGCCACCCCAATGGTCGGATAAGGCGCATTCCAGTCCGCCGGCCGCCAACAATAGCCGCAACGCAGCATCGTCCCGGGCAGGGCAACCCACCGCCGCACCGGAGCTGGGCAAATAGGCCCTGACTTCGGCCACCAGCTCTGCCAGCCGCACGCGCACTCGGGCATGCCGAAAAACGATCATGGCGCCGGAAGCAACCGTTCGCGCTGGCACCAGCGGCTAGGCGGCTCGCCTGCGCTGGCCGTGGCGAGGCGAACGGGAAATATCACCATCCTTATCCAAAAAATAGAGATAGTTCTTGTCGCGCTGTACGGCGTTGGGCGCAATGATCTCCCGGGTGTTTCCCTCTGGCGGCTTTGGGGCGCGGGGCTTGGCGGCGCGCCATACGTTGCCGTGGCCATCGAGAAAATAGATGTACGTGCGGTAATCCCGCTCCAAGCCCAAACGTTTCACCTTTTCGGCCATTGCCCCTCCCCCCTGCGGTTCTCCGTTTGGGGTATTCGATTCCCGCACCCGCACTCGGGCTGCCAGCACGATTGACCCCGATTCCGCCAAACTCGCAATAGCGTTTGAGATGCGTGCTGAATTCCGTAGAATTGGCCAGAGCAGCATTTACCGGAGGGAAACCGTGACCACCAGTGCAGATTTTCGCGGCGAGGGAGCCGTGCTGGGCAAAACCATCCAGGTGCAAGGCGAGTTGACCGGCGAGGAAGACCTGACCATTGACGGGCAACTGCGGGGAACCATTCATCTGCCGAATCAACGGCTGACCGTGGGCCCCCTGGGCAAAATCCAGGCAAACGTCACTGCCCGCGATCTGGTCGTCTACGGCCAGTTGCACGGCAATGTCCAGGTGCAGGACCGGGTCGAGATCAAAAAGAGTGGTTCCGTGTTGGGCGATATGAAACTGGCCAGGATTTCCATCGAGGATGGCGCCTACTTCAAGGGCAACATTGACATTCAAGTCAAACCCGCGGCGGCCCATGCCGCGGCCACCGCCGGCAGCCCAGCCGTCGCTAGCACCGCATTGCCCGCGCCCGCCAAACCCAAGCCGGCGGGCAGCTAACCTCAAGTCCTGAACGGCTTAGCCAACAGCCGAAAACGCACCATGGATTGGCTCCAACGAGTTCGTAGCGCACTGAGTGGCGACGCACCGCCGGTCCCTGCGGCCGCAGCCAAACCAACACTGCGCCACAGCAATGGATTGCGCGAACTCACCCGCGCCTGGCAGCGGGAGGAGGGCCTGGCGATCCTCGACCTGGGTCCCACCTCAAGTGCGAACATCAGCTACGTGAGCAGTCTCGGCCAAAAGGTGCTGCACGAGGATTTGCTGTTGGCCAGCGCCGATTCCCGGTTTCAAATCTCGACCGAGAACGGGCCGGAACTGAACACGGCGGCGTTCCTGGCGGTGAACCTCAACTATCCTGCCGATTCCTTGGATGGCGCGCTGCTGTGGGATCTGCTCGACTACCTGCCCGCCGACACCTTGCAACCACTGGTCTCCCGCCTCGCCCAGAGCTTTAAGCCGGGGGGAATGGCGCTGGCCTATTTCCATGCCCGGGCCGAACCGACTCCCCAGCCCCGCTTGCGTTATCACATTCACGACGCCGAGCATCTGGAACTGCGGCCGGGCCCGCCCCTGCCCATCGCCCGGGCGTTAAATAATCGCGCCATCGAGCGCCTCTTCAGCGACTTTCGCGCCATCAAATTTTTTCTGGCGCGGGACCACCTGCGCGAAGTTTTAGTCACCAAATAAGCCCACCCAGTACGATGCGCAGCGGCGCGCCATTTTGGGCGGAGCGAGCCCGCCTGCGTGCAGCACCCAGCTAGCTACCCCCGCGAGGCATGCATCTAGCCGATTGTCCTGGCTCACCCGCCGCTTTTCAGGGCGGCGCAGGGGTCGGGAACCCTGCCTTACGATCCTTCCTGGGTAGCCGGAGGGCGCTCTCCGGCTACCCCCTCCTCCCCATGCGGAGGTTGCCGCTCCACGCTGGAGTACGCGGCGCGGCAACCAGCTAAAACCGGAACCACAATCCCGCTTCCAGCCGTCGGGCGGCCTGGGCCCCCAAAGGTTGCCCAATCAGTGGCGATCCCAAAACGCCGTCAAAGCTGGTGAAGTTGACGTTGTTGAACACGTTGTAGGCCTGGAGATAGAACTCCAAACTGTAGCGTTCATCACTGCTACCGGGTCCGCCACCAAAGAACCTGCCGCCGCCACCGCGCGGCCCCCCGCCGCCCGGGCCGCGCAAGCGCACCACGCGGCTGCCCGGGCCGGCTCTGGATCCAGTAGGCGCACCGCCAAAGCCGTAGGTCCAGCTCAGCCGCGTGTCCATATCCCATTGCGCGGATCCCCGGGCCGAATTGCGGCCCACCCCTGGTGGACGCGTATTGGTCTGTCCATTTTGGCTAACGGCGCTCGTGGTGATGTTGTACGGCAAGGCGGATTGGGCGCGGAACATCGTAAACAAACGCAACGAACGCGTCAGCCCCAAGTTCATCAGGCCGAAAAACCGATCGGTGGAATCGTTCGAAGACGGCCCCCAATCCGCCGCCAAGTCAAAGTTGTTGGCGGGCAGGCTCAGTGCTCCATCGTTGTCGTTCAGGGATTGCGCCAGCGCATAGTTGACGGCAAAAAACAGCCGCGGAGAGAAATGCATGATCCCGACCCTCCAGGCTTGATACAGCGAATTGCCGTCGGATTCGATTTGGTCAAGGTTTCCTTGCCCCGGAAAAGGCACCGTGCCGCTGCCTGGCAGCGGCGCATTGAGGTTGCGGCTCCGCAGTTCATGCACACCGCGCTGATAGAAATAGCCTGTCATTAGCCGCAACCCGCCGGCAAATGGATGGGACACCATCACCGAGCCTTGCTCGCGATAGGGCAGCAACAAATTCGGCGCCAGGGAGATGATGCTGGGCGGAAGAATATGCGGCGTGCCGCCGGTTGCGGCATCGGGATATCCCGGATTCAAAATCGTCAGGTCGTATTGCTGCGCGCCGTTGTCCAATAGCGTGTCGCTGTACGTACTGGAGTCGAGCCAATCATTGAACAGCCCGGCTCCCATGCGCACCAGCGTTTGCCCGCCGAATGGCGCCCAGGTGAGCATCAGCCGTGGCGCCCAGGCGTGGCGGTCGGCGACGTCGGACTGCCCCTCGTACCGAGCGCCCAGACTTACGGAGAGGCGGTTGTTGACCTGCCAATCATCTTCGATGAAACCGGCCCATTGCACGAAGGGAAATCCCACCCAGGGATAGCCTACGCGCTGCGTGAATAGATTCGGCAGGCCGGCCTCATAGGCAGCCAATGTGGGAAAGGTGAAGGAACCCAGGGCATTGGAGGCATTTTCAAACTGGTAGACGCCTTGGTTCACGCGGAAGCCGAGATGCAGCACATGGGCGCCGAGGGATTCGTCCAGTTCGTCGTCCAGTTGCCAGTCGCTGGAGTCAGCGGCGGTCTGCAGTTGGGCGCCGCCGGCTTGGAATGCGCCGGCGACGCTGATCGCCGGGGTGTTGTTCGCGGATTCTTCGCCGCTGGTTTGCCAGTCCGCCTGGAACCGCATCTGGTTGACGGCGTGAAGACCAATGGAGCCGGTGAGGGAAAGGCGGAACAGGTTCTCCAGGCTGCTGGTGGAATAGGCCCGCGACGGCATGGCCAACCCTCCAACACCCTGCTCGTCGGCGGAATGATAATTCCGCTGGTACTCCAGGCGCAGCACCTGGGTGGCGCTCAGCGCCTGGTTAATTTGCACGCGGCCAAACACCTCCTTGGCCGGCTGGATTTGCAGGCTCTGCACCAAGCCGGTGGGAGTTGTGGCCAGGATGGTGCTGGAATCGTAGGTCGGCAGATCCCGCCAGGACAGAAATACCGAACTTTCATGGGCTTGCAGCGGACCCTCGAGATTGATGCCGAAGCGCCGGTAGGCCTCCGGCGTCGCGACCGGAGAAAAGGCGTTGCGAGCGTCAAACGTGGTGTCCCGCCCCGCCGCATCCATTTGCCCATGCCAGGCACCGACGCCCGGCTTGGTAAAGATCTCGATCCGGGCGCCCGTCGCGGTGTGGTTGGCGGCTGAGTAGGGATTGAGATCAATGATGATTTGCTGGATTTGCGACTTGGGTGGCAGTTGGCCGCCGCTGAAGCCGTCCACCACCATGGTCGGCCCGCCGGGCCCGGCCGCCGGCCCGGCTAGCGCTTGCAGGGCCTGCTGAAACTGGTCGGGGTCGTCCGGAAGCTGCTGAATCTGCTGCGGCGTCAGCACGAACGAAAAGGCCGTGCTGGCGGGGTTGGCCAGCGCCGGAGCCTTGGCGTTGACCTGCTGCCGCACCGCGGCCAGAACCAGATGCACGGCAAAGCGATTCAAGCCCGGCCTTACCTGCACCAGCGCGGTCGCCGGCTGAAACCCTGGCGCGCTCACATGCAATTCCCACGGCCCAGGCGACAGTTGGGACCAAGCGGCCTGCCCATCCGCATTGGTCAGGGTGGTGGCCATCGGCACGGACGCGGCAGGGGCGGGTTTTCCCTGCGGCACCGGCCCCAGTTCCGCCTGGGCGTGGGGAATGACGGCGCCGCTGGGGTCGAAAACCGTGACCTCCACACGTGCCGCGCCGCCGCTGATCGCGGCCACCCTGGGCCCGCTGCGTTGCGCCGCCAGCCGAACCGGCGCCCACGGCGCCGCCGCCAGCAGGGTCAACACGCAGAGGCGATTGCAGGTCACGGCTTTTGAAACACCCGCGCCGTCAGCTTTCGCGAGTTCCAGCGAACTGTTTGGATGTCCCACTCCGCAAAGGTCTTGCCGTTTGCCGATCGCGTGATTTCCATCGGGAACCAATGGCCCTGGATTTTCCGCCAGTGGGTGAAATGCACGAACACCGTTCGCGGCTTCGTCCCCGGCGGCCCGCCGCCGGCAAACTGTCCCGGCCTCCGGCCGGGCGGAACGAACCGGGCGCGGGAAAATGCGCGGGGCACAACGCCCTGGTAGGACATCATCAGCAAGCGGTGACTGCGGGTGTCCACAAATAGGGTGACAGGCCCGGCATGGGCGCCCCATGCCGGATCCGAGACCGCAACCATGTCGGCGGTAACACCGTTCGGCGCCTTGGCCAGACCGGCATAGCGCAACGTGGCTCCGGGGGGCGGCTGGAGGAAGAACTCCAGTTCGCCCCGCGCCCATTGCGCCAAAAGCATCCGTTTCTGCCGCGCCTGCATCCGCTGGCGAAACTGCTCGCGCTCGGCTGCGGTCATGTGTTGACCACCCCGGCGGAACGCCATAAAGCGCCCCCCAAAAGCGGGATGCTGCACGTGCACCCAAACCGTGTCCCCATCCAATGTCTGGGTCGTTTGGATCTGGCCAAATGGCAGGCGCATCGAGAGACTGCGCTGATATCGCTGCGGCGCTAGAAAGCGCAGAACCAACTTGCCCTGCATCTCCTGCCCGCTAGCCGCCGGCTGCATTCGAAACGCACCGCCGACTTCCAGATTCTGGGCCGGCGGCGCCGGGCCGGCCGCGGAACGAGCCGCCGCCAGAATGGCCCCGGGATCCGGGGCCGCCGATTGCGCCTTGGCGGGTAACAATGCCGTGGCCACAACAGCGGCCAAAACCGAACAGGCAATGAGTCGGGACATGAGATTTGGTCTGCAATACGGAGCCGCGAGTGAAATGGTCACCAGATATTTTCCGCCCCTGCGCGCCAGCAATAACAGTCCGGTGATTGCCAGTTGCGCTGGTTCGTTGGAAAGTTCCATGAACTGGCCGCGCCGCCGCGCTTTCCGCTTGGCGCGGGGAGCTTGGGGGCCCCGTTCGCCGCAGCCCCCGGCCGCCGCCGCGCCGCCTCGCTGGCCGGGGGCAGGGCGTCGTGCGCAACATCGCGCCCTTTTCGCGCCGCCATTCCCCAGGCGCCGACGGCGCCCCCGCGAAACGCCTGGCTCCAGCACGAACGGCTCCGCACCCGCCTCACCCGTGCGGCCTTTGAGCGGTCCAGTCCCTGGGCGTGGCGCGCCTTAGGGCAGCGCGCCGCCGCGCGCCGCACCCGGTAGAACCTAAGCCCGGTGCGCCTCGAGATAGCTTTGCAGCAGCACCACCGCAGCCAGCCGGTCCACGGCCTGCCGGCGTTTGGCGAGGCTCAATTCCGCCTCGCGCAGCACTCGCTCCGCGGCAACCGTAGTCAGCCGCTCATCCCAATACTCCACGGGGAGACCGCTCCGTGCCGCCAGCAGCGCGCCGAAGGTTCGTACCTTTTGAGCCTGGGCCCCTTCCGTGCCGCTGAGATGCAGCGGCAGGCCCATTAACCACAGCGTGACCTCACGCTCTCGCGCCAGCGCCAGCAACGCCGCGAGGTCTCGCTCCCGATTGCTCCGTTCCAAAGTGGGCAGACCTTGGGCGGTGAACCCCAAAGGGTCGCTAATGGCAAGCCCAATTCGGCGTGCGCCAAAATCCAGCGCAAGAATCCTTGCACCAGAGAAGGTCATGTTTCATCATCGCGATATTGACGCCCGCCCGCCAGCATACTTTCGGCCGGGCAATCCGAGGTCGTTGTCTCCGCATCCAACCATTTCCCATGGGCGAAATTATTTCCATGCCGCCGAAGGTGCGCGCCGGCGCGCGCCAACGCGCCGACAAGCGCCGTACCTGCCGCCAAGAGGATTTTGTCCGCGGCCAACAAGTACTGGCAAATGCCATTTTCCACTGGAAGAACGATCCCAGTGAGGATGCCCGTGCGGCGGTCCGGGTGTTGATGCATCACGTCGCCACCAAGTTCCGCGCGGACGACGAACCCATGCAGCCAAAACCGATCCAGGGCGTGCCCAGCGAGGCGCCCGCGCCGCAAGAATCGGGAGGCTAGGCAACAGGGCACGGCGCCTTGGCCACGGGTATTGCCTGTAGGCATAGCTAGGGGATAATGCCTACAGTGGCGTCCGTAGCTTGTCCCCAATGCGGCGAAACCGTGACCGCGGGCGGTCAATCCTGCGCCGCCTGCGGCTCAGCGGTGAACTGGGCGGCCGGCAACTTGGCCGGTGACGATACCCCGACGCTTCCCCCCCGGCGACTCCCGGCCGAGGCAGATGCCACGTCCGCCCTGCCCCCCCCCGCCTCGGCCACGGCGACAGATCCTGACTCCGCCCCAACGCTGCCACCACCGACCGGCAGCGCCTGGCCACAGTCCGCCGCATCGGGCCAGCACTACGGTATTCCCGAGCCAGGCCAAGATTTTGGCCCGCGCTACCGCATCGAACGCCTGCTGGGCGAAGGGGGCATGGGGCGCGTCTATCTCGCCTACGACCGCGATCTGGACCGGCGTGTCGCGCTGAAGATCATTCTGCCCGCGCTCGCGGCGGATGCCGAGATGATGCGGCGCTTTAAGCAGGAACTCCTCCTGGCTAGCCGCATCTCGCAAAAGAATGTCCTTCGCATCCATGACTTGGGCGAGGCCGGCGGAGTCAAGTTCATTTCCATGGCCTACATCGAGGGCGAGGACTTGTTTCGTCGCATGCGCCGCGAAAAAAAGCTGCCGCCCGAGGAGACCGCTCGCATCGGGGCCGAGATCCTGGCGGCGCTGGCCGCCGCCCATGAACAGGGAGTGGTCCACCGCGATCTAAAGCCGCAAAATCTGCTGCTCGACGCCAACGGCACTGTGTACGTCACCGATTTTGGCTTGGCCAAATCCGCCGACGCCAGCCAGGCCATGATGACGCAAGCCGGCGCCATTTTGGGCACGCCACGCTATATGTCGCCAGAGCAGGTGCAGGGCAAACCCGTGGACGCGCGCGGCGACATCTACAGCTTCGGGTTGATCCTTTATGAAATGGCTACCGGCGCCACGCCCTTTCCGGGCAATACCGCGCTGGAGCTGATGTATCAGCGCGTCAATACCCAGCCGCGCGATCCCGCCGATGTGGACCCCGCGCTGCCCGCTCCCTTGCGCCGCGTGATCCTGCGCTGCATCGCCACCCGGCCCGAGGATCGCTATCCCAGCGCCGCGGCGGCGTTGGCGGAGTTGACCGGCGCCGCGCCGCCGGGGGCCACCGCCGTTACCTGGGCGGCCACTCCCGGTTACGGTCGCCGCCCGCGCCCATGGCAAATCGGCGCGGCAGCCGCGGTCGTGCTGGTGGCTGCGGCGGTGGGATGGCTGGTATGGCGCAACCAGACCACCGCCACCACGGCGGGCGTACCCGGCGCGCCGATTCCCGGATCCATTCCCCCGATGTCCAAGGGCAAGTACATCGCCATCCTGCCGTTTCAGCAAGACTCCGGCGCGCATGGGTTTCTCGCCCAAGGCATCTCGGATTCTCTGTCCGCCCGCCTCTTCACCGCGCGCGGCGTGCACCTGATCAGCCGCGCCGACCTGCGCGGCGTCGCCGCCAAGCCCTGGCCCACCGTGGCCCGCTATGTCGGCGCCAACCTGGTGGTCCACGGCCTGCTGGAGCAGGCGCAAAATCAGTTGCGCGTCATCGTGGACGTGGACAACGCGCGCACTGGAGCCCGCCTCTGGTCACGGCAGTTCACCGGCTCCACCGGCGATCTGTTTACTTTGGAGGACAACATCTATTCCGGCGTGGTGGGAGCCTTGCAGCTCCAACCGGCGCATTCCGCCGTCGCCATCGCCGCCGCCCATCCGACGGAAAACCTCGCCGCCTACGACCTCTATCTCCGCGCGGAGCAAATTCTCCGCCACGGCCAGACGCGGGCCGAGGCGCAGCAGGCCGCCCAACTCTACAGCCAAGCTGCCGGCAAGGACCCTAATTTCGCCCTGGCGTACGCGGGCCTATCGGGCGCCGACCTGATCCTTTACCATCTCAGCAGCAACAGCCTTTTCGCCAGCAAGGCGGCCGCCGCGGCCCAAACCGCCGTGCGATTGGGGCCCAAACAACCCAAAGCATTATTCGCTCTCGGCAATGTTCTCCGCGCCACCGGCAAGACCGCCGCGGCGGTGCGGCAATTGCAGCACGCGCTGCGTCTGGCCCCCAACTCGGATGACGCGTATCGCGTGTTAGGGGCAACCTATCTGGATGCGGGACAATCCGCTCCGGCGCTTGCCGCGTATCGCCATGCCGTCCGCATCAACCCCTATTTCTGGCTCAATCACCTACTGCTCGGCAACGCCCAGTTTGAACTTGGCAATTACGCCGCGGCGCTGAAGCAATACCATCGCGTCAACCAATTGGCGCCCGACAACGCCTTGGGCTACTTGAACGCCGGCGGAGCGCTGCTCGGTGAAGGCCAATACGCCGCCAGCATCGCGCCGCTCCAGCAAGCCGTAAAGCTGCACCCCAATGCCTCGGCCTACGGCAACCTCGGCTTCGCCCGCTTCTACCTGCACCAATATGCCGCCTCCGTGCCCTTGTTCCAGAAAGCCTTGGCGCTCAGCCCCCGTTCGGCGCGGATGTTGGGCAACCTCGCTGACGCCTATCGCTGGACCGGGCAAAAGGCGTTGGCGGACGCCACCTATCAAAAAGCGATCGCGCGCATCTATCAACGGCTCCAGGTCAATCCCCGTAACGCCGACGCTCTGGGCAGCCTGGCGCTTTATCAAGCCAAGGATGGCCATCCCGGCCGCGCCGCCGCGGAAATTCGCCGGGCCCGCGGCATGGACGCCAGCGACCTCGATCTGATTTACATCCAGGCCGTCGTGGATTCCATCGGCCACCATCGTCAAGCGGCCCTGGCGGCGCTGCGCCAGGCGCTGGCCAAGGGCTATTCGGCCATCGAGGCCCGCCAGGACCCGGAACTCATACCGCTGCACGCCCTGCCGGCGTTCCAGCAGCTCATCGCCCGCTACACGCGCTCGTCCCAATAGAGCCGCGGGGGCGGCGCGCCGCGGCCAATGCCCTGCCGGCTGCGCCGCACTATGACCGCAGCAAATGGCTTTGCCACGCCGCCAAGGCTGGGCCGTGCGGGGACTCCGCCGTTGTTCCCGCGCCGTCCAGCACCCGTGAAGGCGAACGGGGCGGCGGGCTTCTGCCCGCCGCCCCGCTATCCGTCCCGTCTCCTCTTCCCCCTAAGCAGTCGCCCGGCGCCGGCGCTCGAACCAGCCGGCCATCGCCAGCAGCGCCAGGCCGCTGAGCATCAGCACGTCGGCCGGCGGCTCGGGAGCGCTGACACTGAAGGCGACATTGGTCGGCCACAGCGTCGTACTTCCCGAAATCGGACCGACGCTGATCTGGATATAGTCGTCGGCGTCGCCATCGCCGTCGGTCAGACTTGTGTCATCGCCGTCAGCCGAGGCGGATGCCGCCGTAAACGAGATCCCCGTCTCCACGTTGTTGCTGTTGAATACCTCCGTGCAGTTGAACATGGAGGACGACACGCAACTAAACGCTTCGCTCCCCTGGAGCGATACCGGAATCGACACCAACAGGTTGTTGATGGCGTGCCCGGTGTTGTTCACGAAGATGCAGCCCGCTACCGTCACGCCACCCACCACGCAGGCCTGTTGGCTCGTCGTGCTTCCGTAGATGCCGCTGTAGCCGGTGGTTGTGGAAAACGAGAAACCGCTTCCGAACCCGGGGACGTGCGGGGGATCGGGAACGCCGCCGATGCTGATGCGAGGATCGTTGATCGGGCCCGCCAGCAGCGGCGCCTGCACCAGAAAAACGAACAGGGAGGCGATTAGCCCAAACAGCAGCGTACGGGGAAAGACAAAGTGGCGCATAGGAATTTCTGTTCCGGTTGTATGCAACTCAATGGCCGTTCCAAAGGACAGGTAAATCCTTTAGATTCTTCTAATGTTCCGTGCAGGTGTGCAACTGTATGCAGAACATCCCCCTCACGCTGCACACGGGGCGAATTCGATTGTGGAATATGCCCCGCTTCCGCGCTGGTCCCGGCGTATAGTGAAGGCGTCGAGCACCCCGGCCCGTCGCGGGCGGGCCCCAGGAGGACATTGTGGGGAAAGACAAAAAGAAAGAGAAATGCGCCCATCCGGCTTGTGATTGCCCGCCGACCAAGGGCAGCCGCTACTGCGGTGACTATTGCAAGGACGCGCGCGGGAGCTTGGAGTTGAACTGCAATTGCCGCCACGCCGGGTGCGGCAGCGAACGCTCCGCCGCCGCCAGTTGAGAAGCCAGTTGAGAAGCTAGCCGAGACGCTAGTTGAGCAGCAGCGGGGCCGAGTCCAGTTCGGTATCGTCCGGCACAACACAAATGCCGGCGCGGCGAGGTGGTGTATCCGCGGCATCAGCGGCCGCAGTCCGGCGGGACAGGATCCCAGCCCCGAACTGCGCGCCCTAGGTATGGGGGACGCAGTGCGCGGACGAGCGATGGGTCCGCCTCTCTCGCTATCACTCGCCGCCTGTTGGTTCGGCTTAGAGCGGCCCGCCGCAGCAGGGACCGTTGGGGTTTTGCCCGGGCCCGCCAGGGGTGGGATTGGGCATCCCGGGACCCGTGGGCGCGCCATTGCCGGGGCCTCCCGGCATGCCAATCGGGGGCGGCCCGTTCTGCGTGCCGGGCGGAGGAGGCGGCGCTCCCGGAATGAGGATGGGACCAGGGCCGGAGACGGGCTGGTTCCCATTGCCGCTGTTATCCCCAGGACGCCGCAGCGTCGGCCGGGCATTATCGGCGTTGTCGTTGGCGCTACCGCTGCCATTGGGGGCGCTGCCGCGCGCGGCCGTCGCCGTTTGGCTGGGCATGGGAGCCTGCGGCGTGGTTTGCACCACCTTGGTCCCATTCGCCTTGTAGTCCACGACGCGCACCACGCGCTCGCCGACGATGTTCACAAACGTGGTATCGCCGGGGGGATGGCCGTAGACCCATTCCGAATATTCCACCCCGGACTTGGCGTCCGTCTGATGGTATTTCTGTTCCGGCCGGCCTTTCGCCGCCAGCACCATGCCGCGCGTCATTCCCACCAAAACGGCGTGCTGGTCAATCGCCTTGGCGAGTTTCGGCGGCAGCCTCTCGCCGACCGCCGCCGCAAAGGTTGCGTTCAAATTCCAATCCAACACGCTACCCAAAATATGCTTCAACTGCGCCGTGGTGAGATCGGCGGGAACTCCGGCGGGAAAACGCACGGAGATCTCCGAGCCGGATTCCTGTTGCGCCTGCGCCACGGGTGTCATCTGCGCGCCCATGCCGATTTGCAGGTGGTCGTACCAATGGGTCTTGGTGAAGCCGCCGTTTAACTCGACCAGAATGCTTTTGCCGTGGAAATGCAGGTTGGTGATCTGCAGCCGCTGCCCCGGTTTGGCGGCCGGCGGCATCTGAATGGCCGCCTGCTGAATGTAAGCCGCGTTCAGGACGCGCCCGTCCGCGGCCAGGATCACCGGCTGCTTGCCCCGCGGAAACACCTGCCGCGCGATGCCGATCTCGGCGATCATGCCCCGCACCAGCGCCAGCTTGGCCTGCGTGCTCAGTTTCGGATGGCCGGCCCAGGCCGCTGGCGGCAGCGTCGCCAGCAAAAGGCCCCAGGCGCCGAACACGGCCGCACACCGTGAGAATCGTGCTCCGGCTGCCCCTGCTGCTGCCATGGCTTCCGCGCCTCGCCTGGGTTGGATGCACGCGCCGCGTCATCCGCAGGCCGATGCCGCCAGTATACGCCCGGAGGGGCTGGGCCGTGCGGCGCTGGGCGCCAACCGCAGCCGCGGCCCATGGCAGGACGTCTCCTGGCCGGCGCGCCCCCGGCGAACCGCCCTATTCCACGCGAATTTTCCGCAGCAGATTGAAGTCGCTGAGCATCTTGCCCGTGCCCAGGACGACGCTGGCCAGGGGATCGTCGGCGATGGAAACGGGCAATCCGGTCTCCTCGCGAATCCGCTTGTCCAGGTTCTTGATCATGGCTCCACCGCCAGTGAGGACAATGCCGCGGTCGCTGATGTCGGCGCTCAACTCCGGCGGGGTGCGCTCCAGGGCCACGCGGATGGCGTTCATGATGGTGGCGATGCACTCGCCCAGCGCCTCGCGGATTTCGCCGTCCTCGATAGTGATGGTCTTGGGCACGCCCTCGATCAAATTCCGCCCCTTGATCTCCATCGTCAGCGGCTTTTCGAGCGGATACGCCGAACCGATTTCGATCTTGATCTGCTCCGCCGTGCGCTCGCCGATCAGCAGGTTGTATTTGCGTTTCAAATAGTTCGTGATGGCATCATCCATCTCATTGCCCGCCACCCGCACCGACCGTGAGTAGACGATGCCGGACAACGAGATCACGGCGATATCGGTCGTGCCGCCGCCGATGTCCACCACCATATTGCCGCTGGGCTCGGTGATGGGCAGGCCGGCGCCGATCGCCGCCGCCATGGCCTGTTCCACCAGGTGCACCTCGCTGGCTTTGGCGCGGTAGGCGGAGTCCATCACCGCGCGCTTCTCCACCTGCGTGATCTCGGAAGGCACGCCGATGACGATGCGCGGATGCACCAGCATCTTGCGGTTGTGCGCCTTCTGGATGAAGTAATTCAGCATCTTCTCCGTCACCTTGAAGTCGGCGATGACGCCGTCCTTCATCGGCTTGATGGCGACGATGTTGCCCGGCGTGCGGCCGACCATCTCCTTGGCTTCCTTGCCCACCGCCTCGACCTCGCCGGTGAGCTTGTTGATGGCGACGATGGAAGGCTCGTTGACCACCACCCCTTTGCCCTTGGCGTACACCAAGGTGTTGGCGGTGCCGAGATCAATGGCCAAATCGCTGGAAAAGAGGCTAAACAGCGTCCGGACGCTCATGAGGGATTCCGCTTACAGTGCAGTTGTTCAATATCGCCCGGCGCGGCGGCGGCGGCAAGCCGCAACTCGCCTTAGAAGGTGGCGCGCAAGGCACGTGTCCCCCGGGACAGGACCGTTTCCGCGCCCGGCGGAGCGCTTCGGGCCTGCCGCCGCGCGGGACGCTGCCCGGCGGCGGCCGCCACCCGCGCCGCTCCCTGCTATTCTTAATTCTGCCCCCGTTCGGCAGTTTCTTTATGCGCAAAGAACGCCTGTTCACTCCCGGACCCACCGCCCTGCTGCCCGCCGCGCAAGCGGCCATGGCGGCGATGGGCCTGCACCACCGCACCGCCGAATTCCGCCAAATCTTCTCCGCCACCCGCGGCCTGTTGCAGGAGTTTCTGGGCACGCGGAATGACGTGCTGATGCTGGCTTCCTCCGGCACCGGTGCGATGGAGGCGGCGATGGCCAATGCCATATCGCCCGGCAGTCCGGTCGTGGTCTTGAGCGCGGGCAAATTCGGCGAACGCTGGGAACAACTGGCTAACGCCTTCGGCGCCCAACTGGAGACGGTGCGCAAGCCCTACGGCGAAGGCTTCTCCGCCGCCGACCTCGAGGGCAAGGTGGCGAACAGCACCGTCGCGCTCGCCTTCCAAGCCACGGAAAGCTCCACCGGCATCCGCCATGACATCGAGGGACTGGCGCGGGCCGCGCGCCGCGCCAATCCCAACGTTTTGATCCTGGTGGACGCCATCACCGGCATCGGCACCAGCCCGATCGAAATTGACGCCTGGGATTTGGACTACGTCATCGGCGGCTCGCAGAAGGCGGTGATGATGCAGCCCGGCTTGGCATACGTGAGCGTCAGCGCCCGCGCCTGGAAGGCCATGGAGGCCAGCACCACGCCGCGCTATTACTTCGACCTGCGGCGCGAGCGAAAAAGCCAAGCGCAAGGCGAAACCGCCTGCACCCCCGCCACCGGCTTGATCGCCGCGCTGCAAGCGGCATTGCAGTTCATCGCCGCCAACGGCGGCCGCCGCGCCCTGGTGGCGAACGCGGAGATGCTGGCCGCGGCCACGCGCGCCGCGGCGGAAGCCCTGGGCCTGCAACGCTTCGGCGGCGGCCAGCCCGCCGGCGCCCTCACCGCCATCCAGAGCCCCGCGGGCATGGACTCGGGCGAGATCGTCAAGGCCCTGCGCCGGGATTTCGGCAGCGTCATCGCCAACGGCCAAGGCAGCATGAAGGGCCAGTTGTTCCGCGTCGCCCACCTCGGCTACTACGACGCCGCCGACACCTTCTCCCTGATCGCGCAGCTGGAGCTGGTTTTGGCGCAGGCCGGCCGGCTGGAACGCAGCCGCCTCGGGAGCGGCGTGCGCGCCGCGCAGGAGGTTTGGCTGCAACACCGGCCCAGCGCGGCCGCCGAGCCGGTGGGCGCCGCCCAGGCCAGATAACCCATCACAGCTATGAAAATCGTGGTTCCGGAGAAAGTGTCGCCGCGGGGCATCGCGGAATTGAAAGCCCAGCCCGGCTGGACGGTCGTGGAACTGCCCCCCAGTTCGGCCAAGGACGGCAGTCTGGCGCGGGAACTCGCCGACGCCGACGGCCTGATCGTCCGCTCCGCGGTGAAGGTGACGGCGGAACTGCTGGAACGCGCGCCCAAGCTGAAAGTCGTCGGCCGCGCCGGAGTCGGCGTGGACAACGTGGACCTGGAAGCCGCCACGCGCAAGGGCGTGGTGGTGATGAACACGCCCGGCGGCAACGCCATCAGCGTCGCCGAACTGGTCATTGGCCTGATGGTCGCCATGGCGCGGCAGGTTCTGCGCGCCGACACCACCACACGCGCCGGCCAGTGGGAAAAGAAGGCGCTGATGGGTTCCGAGCTGATGGGCAAGACCCTGGGCATCATTGGCCTCGGCAAAGTCGGTTCCGAGCTGGCCAAGCGCGCCCGCGCCTTCGGCATGGATCTGGTCGCCTACGACCCGTTCGTCAGCCCCTTGGCGGCGCGCGAAGCCGGCGCCAAGCTGCTGCCCTTGGAGGACGTCCTGGCGAGCTCCGACTACCTCAGCCTGCATGTGACGCTTACGCCGGAAACGCGCGGCATGTTCAACGATCGCGCCTTCGCCCGCATGAAAAACGGCGCCCGCCTGGTGAACTGCGCGCGGGGGGAACTGATCAACGAAAACGCTCTGTACACAGCGCTGAAATCCGGCAAGCTTGCCGGCGCCGCGCTGGACGTCTTCCAAAAGGAACCTCCCGCCGGCTCCGAACTGCTGGCCCTGCCCAACCTGATCGCCACGCCGCACATCGCCGCCTCGACCCAGGAAGCGCAGGAGCGGGTCGGCTTCCGCATCGCCGAGGCGGTGCGGGATTACCTCACCACAGGCGCCGTCCATAACGCCGTCAACGTGCCGTCCGTGAGCTATGAGGAGCAACGGGCGCTCCAGCCCTGGCTCGACCTCGGCAGCCGCATGGGCGCCATGCTGGGCCAGTTGGTGCCGGGCAAGCCGCGCGATCTGCTGCTGCACTTCGCCGGGGACCTGGAAGGCCTGAATTTGGATTTGATCGCCAACGCCGCCGTCGCCGGCTTGCTGAACCAAATCCTGGCCGAGGACGTCAACCTGGTGAATGCCCGCTCACTGGCGGAAAAAGGCGGCTTGGCCCTGCACGTGACGCAGGAGGCCTACACGCGCGGCGAGGCGCGCACGCTCACCGCCCGCGTCACCACCGACGGGCAGGAGCTGCGCATTCAGGGCGCCGTGGTGAACGGCGTCAGCCCGCGGCTGCTGGGCATTGACGAGAACATGGCCATTGAAGCCCCGCTCCAGGGCAACTTGGTGGTGCTGCGAAATGACGACGTTCCTGGCGTCATTGGGCATGTCGGCGCCGTACTGGGCCGGCGCGGAATTAACATCGCCAGCTTTACCTTAGGGCGCCAGGAAGGGGCCCGCCAAGGAGGCGCCGCCGGCGACCCGGCGAGCAAAAACGGCCGGCCGCTCGCCGCCGTCGCCCTGGTGCAAACCGACGCCCCCGTGCCGCCGCACGTGATCGAAGACATTCGCCAGCATCCGGCCATTCATTACGCCCGCGCCATCCAGCTGTAGCCCCGCGGGCGCCGGCGCAGCGGAAAGCCGCGACCGCCTCACGATGGCAAGCCTGCATCTAGGGTGGACCAGCGGGCAGTCGATTGGATTGCCAACGCTCCCGGCGTCTCCGGCTCGCTGCGATGGCTCCCCTAACCGCGCACAGCCGACGAACGCGATAGCGCCAAACCGTGCGATCGGGACCGGCCCGCTTCCCACCCGAACACGGCCAATTGGGATCGTGACGGCGCGGTCCGCCTCCTATCGGCGCGGCTGCACCACAGCAGCGATCCGTCGGCCGGCGCCTCGGCCAACGCAATGAGGTCGCAGAGCCCCGCGAATTGCCAGTGCGCCTTCTCGCCGCCGCAGCGGTGGGAGCCCACCGGGCTCTCGTATGCCCTGCCGATGGTTACCGCCT
>DAHUYO010000054.1 GCA_027315185.1 Acidobacteriota bacterium | reverse complement strand
TGCGGCAAGGCGTAGAAGGAGCCGGGCTGGACGCGGCTGGGGACCAGATAATCGCGCGCGCCTTCCGGGGTGCTGCGGGTCAGGAATGGGGTTTCGACCTCAAGGAAGCCGCGGTCGGCGAAATAACGCCGGATGGCGAAGGCGACCTCATGGCGCAGGCGGAGGTTGGCCTGCATGCGCGGGCGGCGCAGATCCACGAAGCGGTATTTGAGGCGGGCATCCTCGGCCAGCGGGCCCTCGCCTTCCAGCGGAAACGGCGGCGTGCGGGCGCCGTTGAGGACGAAGATCTCGCGGGCGAGGACTTCGACTTCGCCGGTGGGGATGGCGGGGTTGACCGTATCGGCGGCGCGGCGGACCACCTCGCCGCGGACGGCGATGACATACTCGCTGCGCACATGGGAGGCTTTTTGATGCGCCTCCGGCGCCAGCTCCTGGTTGCAGACCACTTGGCACAAACCGGCGCGGTCGCGGAGATCCAAAAAGAGCAGCGAGCCCAGGTCGCGCCGCCCATGCACCCAGCCGAGTAAAGTGACGGTCTGGCCGGCGTTTTCGGCGCGCAGTTCGCCGCAGTAGGCGGAGCGAGTGAGGTCGCCCAGCGGGTCCCAAGCGGCGGCGCTTGGCGCCGCGTCCGCAATGGGGCCATTGGCGTGGGTGCTGTCGTTCATCGAGCTGTCCATATTCAATCTTGCCTGCCCCAAGGTTCCAGCGTTGCGTCGCCGCCGCCGGGACCACCGGGAGGATGGGCGCGCAGTTGGCGAATCTCCAGGGTGGCCCAATGGGACAGCAGGGCCAGGATAATGACTTCGGGAATGATGGCGGTGTAGAACAGTGAGTTCAGCACCAGCAACAGCAGCCAAGCCAGCCGCGCGCCCATCGAGGTGGCGTCGGCGGGCACGCGATAGGCGGCGCGGGGATGGCGAATGAGGCGGCTGAAGCGCAGGTTGAGCACCAGCAAGCCGAGCGCGCCGGCGATGAACATCAAATCGGCGCTCAGTGGCTCATGCTTGGCCAGGCTGGCGTCCATTTGCGAATAGCTCAGGTTTTTGTTGCCCTGCATGGTGTGCAGAGTCTGGCGCAGCGCGGGGCCGAGCAGGATCAATGTGGTCACGATGACCACCACCAGGACGACGATGCTGCCGATGATGAAACCGCGGCGCTCGGACTGGAGGCGTGCGGCGGTGAGAGGGCCGGCGATGCCGCGGTCGGGGCCGCGGGGGCGGGAGCCGTTCATCGCGCCACCTCGCGGGCGGGCGCCAGGTGTTCCGCCAGTTGCACGGCGGGGATTTCGCGCTGTTCGCCGGCGGCCAAATCGCGGAGGATGAGGCGGCCTTGGACGGCTTCCTGCTCACCGACCAGGACCGCGAAGCGGGCGCCTTCGCGCGCGGCAATTTCCAGTTGCTTGCCCAGCTTGCGGGCGCCATCGCCGACGATGGCGGCGAAGCCGGCGGCGCGCACCTGGCGGGCCAGGGCCAGCGCCGGGGCGGTCATGGCGGCGCCGACGGGAATGACGCAGACGTCCAGGGGCTCTTCGCCGGTGGCGCCGGCATCGGCCTGCATGGCCAGGATCCAGCGGTCCTCGCCCAAGGCGAAACCGATGGCCTGGTCAATGCTGGCCGGAGAAGCGGGCGCGCCCAAGGCGCGGGCCAAGCCATCGTAGCGGCCGCCGCCGAGCAAGGCATTCTGGGCGCCGAGGGCGCCAGAGACGAACTCGAAGGCGGTGCGGTTGTAATAATCCAAGCCGCGCACCAGACGGGGCGCCAATTCGTAGGCGATGCCGCCGGCGTCCAGCAGCCGCCGCAGCTCGGCGAAGTGCTCGCGGCAGGGCGCGTCGAGGAACTCCTCGATGGTGGGCAAGGCGGCGATGATGGGCTGGTCGGCGGGGACTTTGCAGTCCAGGATGCGCAAGGGATTGGTGTGCATCCGCCGCTGGCAATCGGCGCACATTCCGCCGATGACGGGTTCAAGCGCGGCGCGCAGGGCCTGGTGATAGCGGCCGCGGTCGGCGGGACAGCCGATGGAGTTGAGGCGCAGCTCGGCGCGCACGCCGCAGCGCGCGATCAACAGGCTGAGCATCTCCAGCAGCTCATAATCCACCCCCGGCTCGCCGCTGCCCAACACCTCGGCGCCGATTTGGCTGAACTGGCGGTAGCGGCCTTTTTGCGGCCGCTCGCGGCGGAACATGGGGCCCTGGTAATAAAGGCGGGTCAGGCCGGGGCGCTCCCACAGGCGATGCTCGACGTAGGCGCGGACGACGCTGGCGGTGGCCTCCGGGCGGAGGCTGAGCGAGCTATCGTCGCGGTCCTGAAAGGTGAACATTTCCTTGCCGACGATATCGGTTTCGGCGCCGACGGCGCGGGAAAACAGCTCAGTGCTCTCCAAGACCGGGGTGCGAATCTCGCCGAAGCCATAGAGGCGGAACACCTCCCGCGCCTGGTCCTCCAGGCGGCGCCAGAGCGCCGTCTCCGGGGGCAGGATATCGCGCATGCCTTTGATCGCGTGAATCATGGCCAGGCCTGCCGCACGCGGCTAGCGCCCCGCCACATATTGTTCCTTATAGCGGACATAGTTGGCGGCATGGCGGGCGATCATGGCGGTTTCCTCGGCGTTGACGGGACGCTTGACGCGCGCCGGCAGGCCCATGACCAGGGAACCCGGCGGGATCTCCATGCCTTCGGGAACCACCGCGCCGGCGGCGACCAGCGACCCGCGGCCGACGCGCGCGCCGTTGAGCACCACGGCGCCGATGCCGATCAAGCAATCATCCTCGATCGTGCAGCCATGCAGCGTGACCGAGTGAGCGACAGTGACCCGGTCCCCCAAGGTGACGGCGAAGCGCTCCTTATATCCATGCAGCACGCAGAGGTCCTGGACATTGCTCTCGCGCCCGATGCGGATGGAGTGAACGTCGCCGCGCACAACGGCGTTGAACCAAACGCTGGAATCCGGGCCGATCACCACGTCCCCAATGATTTGGGCGCTCTCCTCGATGTAGGCGGAGGCGGCGATTTTCGGGTGATGGCCGAGAAAGCTCTTCAGCACTCGTCCTCCAAGGCAGACCGTCCACCAAATGGCATGGGAGACGCAGCGGCCGCGGCGCCGCTCGCCTATTGCCAGCGTAACATATAGCTTTTAGGCGCTTTGCGCCTGCCCTTCGGATGTCACCCGCCGCACTGCGCCGCTTGGCTTTGGCCGCCCTGGAGGCGGAAGGATTGGCATGGGCGGGGATTGCGCGGGTCGAGGAGTTCCCTCACCTGGCGCACTTCGCGTCGTGGATCGCGCAAGGCCGCCATGGCGAGATGGCGTATTTGGCGCGGGAGCACGGCGCGGCGAGCAAAGGCCACGCCGCCGGGCGGGGGCAGTTCCTGCGCGAGGATATTCGCAACGCGTTTCCCTGGGCGCGGTCGGTGGTGTGCGCGGCGATGAGTTATGACGCGCCCGGGCCGCGTTCGACCGATCCGCGGGCGCCGGGACGGGGCTGGATCGCGCGCTATGCCTGGGGCGACGACTACCACGAGGTGCTGGTCGCCAAGTTGCGCGCCGCCGCGGCGCGGCTGGCGCCGGCGCTGCGGGAAACCGGCGCCGACGCCGCGCGGGTATATGTGGACACCGGCCCATTGGTGGAACGCGTGGTGGGCTACCACGCGGGGCTGGGCTGGATCGGGAAAAACACCTGCCTGATCCATCCCCGCCGCGGATCGTTCTTTTTTCTGGGGGCCATCGTCCTGGAGGCGGAACTGGAAGCGGACGCGCCGCTGCCCGACCGCTGCGGCAGCTGCCGGCGCTGCATTGACGCCTGCCCGACGCAGGCGCTGACGCCGTATCAAATGGACGCGCGGCGGTGCATCGCGTATTTGAATTTGGAACTGCGCGGGCCGATTCCAGAGGAATTGCGCGCGGGGATGGGCGACAACATCATCGGCTGCGACATCTGCCAGGATGTGTGCCCGTGGAATCAAAAGGCGGAACAGGCCCTGGCGGTCCAGGCGCGGGCGGCCCAGGCGCCGGCCCTGGCTACGGAACTGGCTCCGGAAATGGCGCCGGAATTGGCGCCGCGGCCGGGACGAATTGCGCCGGAGTTGGCCGCGCTGGCGGCGTTGAGCGAGGAAGATTATCGCCGGGAGTTTCGCGGCTCAGCGGTGAAGCGGGCAAAATACCAGGGATTGCGGCGCAATTTGGCGGTGGCGCTGGGGAACCATCCGGGGCCGGGGGCGCGGGCGGCGCTGGATCGGTTGGCGCAAGATGACGATGCAATGGTGCGGGAGCATGCGCATTGGGCGCTGGAGCGCCTGGACCGGCTGGACCGCCCCGAGCGCCAGGGGCAGCTCGACCGCCCCGAGCCACTGGGCCGGCTGGAACGCCTGGAACAAGGGGCAGACGCCGCAGATGCCGCGGACGCCGCGGGCCGGGCGCCAGGGCAATTGTCTGCCGCCGGCCCCAGCGCGGCTGCCCACCCCAACGCGCGCCGCTGCGCGTTGGGGGGCCCGAGTTCGTCGCGCGACCTCGGCGGTTGGCCACAGAGCGCCCCGCCGCCTAGCCCGCCCCAATCGCCGGAAACGGCGGAGGAGGAATGTGCGTATTAGGTCCATGCGCCGTTGTTTCCATGCGGGGCGTAACGCCGCCGCAGGCCGCGGCCGCCGGCCCGCCGCGGGAGAACAATTCCCTTCCCTGCGCTGGCCGGCGCTGCGCTGGCCGGCGCTACTCTGGCCGGCGCTCATCTTGCCCGGCCTAATTTGGCTGCGGCCGGCGGGGCCGCGAACGATGGGGCTGCGGCCAGGCGGCTCCGCCGCGATTCGCTCCGCGGCGCCGGAGGCAAAGATGGCGATGCAACTGACATCTCCCGCGATCGGGCCGAACCAGAGCATTCCAACGCGGTTCACTTGTTCCGGCACCGATGTCTCACCGCCCTTGCGCTGGGCGGGCGCGCCGGCGGAAACGCAATCCTTCGCGCTCGTGGTGCGGGACCGCGACGCCCATGACTTCACGCATTGGGTGATCTGGAATCTTCCGGCGCGGTTGCACGGCTTGCCCGAGGGCCTGGAGAACGGTCCCGCGGCGGCGGGCGGGGTGCAGGGCATGAACAGTTGGCAGACCTTAGGCTACGGCGGCCCCTGCCCGCCTCCGGGCGCGCCGCATCATTATGTCTTTACGCTATATGCGCTGGGCCATCGGCTGGCGCTGCCCGCCGGGGCCGGAAGCGGCGAAGTTTTGGCGGCGATGCAGGGAAACATCTTGGGGCGGGCGCAAATGGTCGGCACATTCGGGCGCTAGCACCCGATTGCGGGCGAGATGCCCTCCGGCAGCAATTGACGGGCGCGGTCCCTAGCCGCGCCGGCAGCGGGGCGTCCCGCTTACCGGCAAGCTGGGCCGGGGCCCCGCGCTCCCCTGCCCAGCCTGCGGGTCGCTGGGGACCGCGCCGCCTCGCTGGCCGGGGGCCGGCTGCGCTGCCGGGTTCCGCGGTCTTTCGCGTCGGCGTGCCTCCCCGAGCCGGCGGCGCGACCCCCGCGAATCGCCGGGCCAAAACGGGTCGGAAAGTTCCGCCGAGGGGTGGACGATAAGGCACATCGGGGGAGATCGCACAGCGTTTTGCATGGTTTTCTGGATCGGCCCTGAAAGTGCTGAATTCGGGGTGGATGGCCCGCGCCAAAATCACCCGGTTGTTGTTTGAAGCCACCCCTACGGGGGATGCCCTGCCGATTCCGGGCGTGATTCCGATCGGCGAGGCACGGCTGTGCCTGGACTGCGAAGTCATCTGCGCCAGCACCCGCTGCCCGCAATGCGCCGGGCGAAGCCTGCACCCGATCTCCAGTTGGCTGAAGGCCATGCCGCAACCCGTGCTGCGGCTGGAACGGCGCCGCCCAGGGACGGACCGCCGGCGCGGTCCGAGCGCCAGCTACAAAGGCCCGGAACGGCGCAAGGCCGACCGCCGGCGCACGCCGCGGTAGATCGCGCCGCGGCAATCTCATTTCGCGGCGGCGAATCCGCAAGGGCAACGGCCGCGGGCAATTCGGCGGCGCTGGTTTGCTAAACTAGCTGGGACGTCCGGCGATCCTCAGTAGCTCAATGGCAGAGCATCCGGCTGTTAACCGGAGGGTTGTAGGTTCGAGTCCTACCTGAGGAGCCAATCTTTTCAATCAGTTAGCGCGTTCCACCCCGGCAGCCGCTCCAGATTGTGCCCGATTTTGTGCCCACTCGGGTTGAAAATCGCCTGCTGCGAACTCCACAGCCTGCCGCAACTCGGCTTCGGTAAAGTGGCCGTAGCGGGCGGCCATCAACGCCAGCGTTGAAGGTTTCCAACCCAGCAGCTTGCCCACCTTCGGCAGCGCCACGCCAGCGTCCAGCAGCCGGGAAGCGGCAGTATGGCGCAGATCATGGAAGCGGCAGCGGATTCCGGCCCGCTTTTTGGCGGCTTGGAAAGCCGTCTTCAGCGTGGTGATGGGCGCTGCCGGGTTGCACTCGTAGGCCACGCCAGCGGCGCTAAACGCGGCAGCGTGGCGGCTGCCCTGCGGTCCGGTGCGGCCCTGTCCGCCGATGCGGCCAGCCGGAAACGCGCAGTCCTCGGCTTGGCGGGCTGGAAACTGGGCGGCCCAATGTGCTAGCGCAGCACAGGCGGCAGCCGTGAGCGGCAGCAACCGCCCGCGTCCGGCTTCGGTCTTATCGTCTCCGATGCGCAGCGTCCGCCGCTCCAGATCAACTTGCTCCCAACGCAGCACCCGCAGGCTGTTGTAACGTGCCCCCGTCTCCAGCGCCAGCACCACAAACGGCAGCAACGCCGGTTGGCGGCTTGCGCCGCAGGCGGCCAGCAGCGCCGATTGTTCGGCGGGAGTCAGCTTGCGGCCCTTGCCAGCATGATCCTCCGGCAGCATCCGCACATCATCCGCAATGGCGGCCCAACGGCGGTTGCGGCGCAGCACGGAGCGGAGCGTGCCAACCTCCATGTTGACGGTCTTTGCGCTAGCGCCAGCGGCCCGGCGGGCGGCCTGGTAGGCGGCAACGTCAGCGGCGCTGATATCCGCCGTCAGCCGTTTACCGAAAACCGCCGCCAGCTTGGCCACGTTTAGCTCCGCGATGCGGAGCGTCTTTGGGCGCCAGTTGGGGGCCTGCGTCGGCAGCCATTCGGCGGCAGCGGCGGAGAACAGCTTGGGCTTGGCCGCTTGGATGCCGCTGGCCCCGGCGATCAACTCAAGCCGCCGCTTGCGCTCCATGTTCAGCGCCAGCGTTTTGCTGGTGGAGCGGCTGGATTCGCGGATCATCGCGCCGCCGAAGGTGAACTTGAACCACCACGTTTCTCCCCGTTTGTAAACCGCCATCAATTCCTCCCTCTCGCGGGCCTTCCGCCCAATTTCCCATTCTCACGGGCAATCTGTTGCAGCCGCGCCAGGCCGAAACGGCGCAGCCGGACTGCATAGCTACGCCGCCCCAACGCCTTCGCGGCTTCCGATAGTTTGCCGCCTTTGGATGCCATGTTCCCATCCTAAGCGGTTCGGTTGTCAATGTCAAGCCCCGAATCACACCAGCCAATATCGGCGGTGGCACTCTGCCTGCTGAGCCAGTGGCGCAGTGGCCGCGAAAATAGCAAGCTGCGTGATTATGCGGAGCCCAGCCCTCAGTCTGGCCCTCGCGCTGCTAAGCCGCACCGAATTGATCGGCGGCGGGACTCTTGCAAGCGAAGCGGTATGGAGGAAACATGTCGCCGGATTCGCCGCTAAACCCATGGCATGAGGCACTCCTGCGGGCGGCACAAAAGGGCCGTCCCGTCAAAACTGCCGAAGCTGCCGTCGCGTATGCCGAGCTAGAGCAAGGCGGATATTGTCGTCGGCGGGATGGCCGCATTGAGTTGACAGCGAAGGGCGCATCCACAATCAAACCCGTGCCCGTGCCCGTGCGCCCTAGCCTTTGGACCCCAAACACAACCGGCGGATGGTTGGTCTTTATCGCTACAATCATTCCGCTGGAAGCGGCCTGGGGCTGGCTGGAAGCATCGGTGCATCAGCACGACCCGTGGTGGCACAGTGGAATGCTGGCCCTGCTTTCCTGGCGCTTTCTGGTGGGCCCCGTCTACCGTTGGGCAGGGCGGCACTTTGGCCGCAACGCCGTCCCCCTAGCCGCCGCACCACGTCCACATGAAAGGGGCAGAAACATGAAAAAAAAAGACTGGATTATTCTCGTGTTGGCCGTCCTCCTCGTGATCTCCCTGGCGGCACCCTGGCGAACAGAGCCGCGCCCCAGATACGTCTCCGCAGCCAGAGGGGTTGTGTTGGACACCGTGACCGGATGCGCTTACGCGTGGAACGGCACGAGACTTGGCTGCCCACCGTCACAATAGAGCACCGCCCAAAAAACGGAGGCGGGCACGGTCGGTGAGTCGCAGTCTCGTCCCCCCCAGCGGCGGCGTGGGCGCTGGCGGGCACAGCCAATAACGGCTTGCGCTGGTGGACAGCGCCCGGTTCGGCTCACGCCAGTCGGCGGTAGCCCGTGTTACCGTGCCAAGCGAGCCCTGCGGCTGCTAGCGCCTTGAGGCGCTGCTTGACGCCCCCCATGCCAAGCTGAAGGGGCAGCACGGCGGGATGGATGGCCACCACCCCGGCGGACATTGGCTTGCCGTCTGGTGGCGGCAGGGCGGCCAAAATCACGTCCGGAGGGTCTATTCCCCCCTCTGGAGCCGCAACACCGCAACATGCCTTTGTTTTCAACAACTTACGGTCATTTTGAGCCGTAACCATTTTCGGGCTGTTGCGGCTTGAAAATGCGGTTTCGCCCAATAAACATGCGGGTTGTGGCGGTGTTGCGGTTTGGAGCGGGGGTATGGGGCTGTTTTCGGAAACCGGGGCCGCAACGGAGGGTAGATAGCGGCTCCAGGCGTCCTCAAAATCAGTCCGGCGGTAGCCCTTGGGTGTCTTGTCCCCGAGACGGATGGTTCGGGGGGCAATGCTGTGGTGTTCTAGCTGGCGGGCTAGCTGGGAGGCGCTGATGGGGTCGCCCCGGTGCCACTCGGCCCACGGGCCGTCCAGCCGGGCCAGTTCCGCGCACAGCGCCACGCTGGGCAACGCTTCGCTGCCGTTAGCGTGAAAGATGCTCCGAATGTCCGCCAGCAGCCGCACCCGAAGGCTATCTGTTGGCGGCGCAGCGTTCAGCAGCACCTCGGCTAGCGCAGCGCGAGTGTCTGGGGGCCAGTCACTGCCTGCGGCAGCGGCAATCGCTAAGAGCGGTTCGCAGATGTCCTCTTGGCGGTCTGACAGCCACGGCGGCAGCACCAGGGTGTCCAGCAGCCCCGGCAACCGCTCCGCATTCTGCGCGGACCACGTTTCCAACCGCTCCCGCAGGGTGCGGGCGTGGTCCGCTATGCGGCTTTGCGCAGCTTTTCGCAGGCTTCGCCCTTCAGCTTCCGGCGCATCATGATGGGGATGGAGCGATCCGCGATGGTGTCCGGCAACTGGCCGATACCCGCCAGCCATGTAGGGCCGAAAACGTCCAGATCAACCGATTCCCAACCCTTCGGCCCGTTGGGCACCCGCAGGCTGGCGGGCTTATCCGCCTCAAAACGGCAATCGAGGATGGCCCGCAGGGCGGCCACGTATTCGCGGTCCTGTTCTAGCGCCGCATCCGTTTCGTCCAGCAGCAGCGTGCAGCCGTCGGCGCAGCGGGCTTGGAGATTGGCCGCTGTGGTTTTCCCGGTTATCCAGGGCTGCCACGCAAACAGCCGCACCACCTCCAACAGCCGGGACTTGCCGCATCGCTTTTCTGGCGCGGTAATGTGCCAAATTGGCGCGTAGTCGAACTGCCGGTAGGCCCAACTGTGGGCGATGCCCAGTGCCAGCAGCAGGGACTGCGGCTCTGACAACACCACGAAACGGCGGATAAAGGCCGTCAGATCGGCCAGCATGGCAGCGCCGTCAACGGGGGGAGCGGCCAGCAGCGTCTCCCGGTGCAAGGCGGCTTCCGCCTTGTCGGCCTTGTCCGGCGGGCAGGTGGCGAGATAGTCGGCAATTCTGAGCACCTCTGCTTCCGGCTTCGGCTCGGCGTAAGCCTGGTTTTCCACCAGCAGCGCTGCTCGGATGCCGTCAGGCGACAGCCCATCCCGCAACAGCTTGCCGCCCAGCTTCATCAGGGTTTGATGGCGTCTGCCCTTCATCGGCGTTGCCGCTGGCGCGGGCGCGGGCGTTGCCAGCAGCCAAGCTGGCGCTGGCGCGATAGCGTCGGGGCCCTCCCAGCGGTAGGCATCGGCGGTGCGGCTGCCGGGCAGCAGCACATAGCCGCCGTCGGCGCGAATGTCCAAGCCGGGCGCGAGTTTGCCGACGCTGTTGCGGGCGGTAGCCCCGGCGGGCAGCAGAAACCAGTAGTGGCGTCCGCCGCCGCCGGTTTGGACGCTGGCGGTGGGGGGCAACGGGCCATGAGCGGCTTCCAATTGTGCCAGCGAAGCCGCCCCGTCGGGGCCATCAACGTCCAGCACCATCCCATCGGGCGGAACGGCGCAGCCGATATTGGGGAACAGCCCGACGGTGAGCGGATCAAACATCCGCCGCACCACATCGGTTTCACTGGTGGCATCGCGGCAGCCGTGGCGCGTCAGCGGTTCCTTGCCGCCGCTACGGCAGGGGAAAACCGCCAATCCCGCAGCGGCATAACGCTCGGCGGCTTCATACGGGAAAAGCGCTACCGGCATGAGACGCCCCCGGCAGGCAGAATCGCCCGAATGTTGCAGTAGATTTGGCCGCCCGATTCATCATGCGCCAGCACGAGGGTGGCTTTGTGCCCTACCAGCGTCTCCAGGTCAAAACTCTCGCCAGGCGCTGCGCCCGTCAGTTGGCGGATGAACTTCCACAATTCGGACCCATCGCGCAGCGTGGCGTTGAACGTCTGCCAGGCGCGCCAAGTTGGCCAGCGGGAACCGGCAGGCGGCGCTTCGCACAGCGTCCAGCCGATGCGGACGCGATGGCGCGGGCCGTAGCGGGTTTCCACCAGGCCCAGATCGCGGACCTCGTATATGGTGGCGTCGTGCGCCCCTTCGGGGGGCAGGGATGCGCCAGCTTCGCGGCTTGGCGCGGACAGAATCAGTGACATACGTACTCCTAGCGCACCTTAACGCGGTGCCTTCGAGATTGGCGCCTTCAGCGCCAGCGGCCCTAGAGGCCGTTTTCCAACAGCCGGTTGGTTTCCCCGGCTTCAAAGATCAAATAGCCATTCCGCCTCAAGCGAACTGCGCGGATGCGCCCCTGGCGCTCCCAGCGCCGCAGAGTGGGTGCGCCGACGGCCAGGATGGCGGCCAGCCTTCGAAGCCGCACTGCGGACTCCGGCCAAAGCGCCATCCGCTCCTCGGCGTTTAGCGCCTCAGGGTTCATCGCGCCAGTCCCCGGCTGCGCAGCCGGTGGATTTCCTCCGGCGCTATACGCACCAGACGCCCCAGCCGGACGGCGGCCACCCGGCCAGAGGCGATCCAGCGGCGGAGGGTTTTTGGGCTGATTCCCAGCACGTCGGCGGCATCCGCCACCCGGAGCAGCTCGCAGCCGATCCAGTAATCGGCGCTACGCGGCAGGGCGTTCACCTTCGGCGACCAGCCGGTCAATCTCCGACGGGCGGATGCGGACGCAGCGGCCCAGTTTGACGGTGGCCAACTGGCGCAGCAGAATCCAGCGCCGGATGGTGGCGGGTTTGACCGCCAGCAGGTCGGCGGCTTCGGCAACGGTGAGCAGTTTGGACATACAGTCTCTCCTTCCGCCCTCTGTGGGGCGGTGAACGAATTGGGGGACTTTGGGGATGGAAGGGGTCGGTAACGGCCCTCTCACTGGTAAGACGGCTGAAACAGCGATTTTGTGACACCCCGAGCGGCTTTATTTGCTATCGCCAGCGCCGGGGAGCCGTTTTTGGTTGTTCAATGGTATGCCATTTGAAACAGGGTTTTTGTGACGCTCCAGCCAACTTTATTTACGTTTTCCGGCGACCACCCCCGACCGGCAGTGGCCCAGTTGCCGCAAAGCGGATGGGGCGCTACAGACGGATAAATACCTCACCTATGTAATAAGTACATCGAGATGGAGTGTTCCACGACCGTGGAACAACTTTATTTTGCGGTACGTTATTCCTGGAAACATGCGATTTTCGTTTGTTGTGAATGACTTACAGCCGCCGCTATTTTGCCGCCCAGCCAAAACCTCCGAAAACAGGCTGAGTCAGGGGTGACCGCGCCGCGCCGCCATATCCCCGATCCGATTTTTCCCTCGCCTGTCAGGGCGTTGGAGACGCATCTGCGTTCCGCGCGGTGGCGAAGCCTAAACCTCCGGCTTCCGAAAACAGGTGCAATTTGCAAATTGCAGCGGCTTGGCCGGGCCCCTGCCGATGGCCCTTTCGGCGGCCAAAGGATGCTTTCTCCCGCTGCGGCGCAAAGGACCTTGCAGGCGCAAAAAATTGTGCCCGGTTTTGTGCCCACCCCCCGTCACCAGCAGTCACAATTGGTAGCCAACGGCGGCTGTTAGTCCTGCGCTGCAAAACGGTGCGAAGCCGCATGGATAGCGGCTTTTCGTGCGCTGGAGGGGGATGGCTGGTGATGGCCGCTTGGGCGTCCGCCGCAACTGTTAACCGGAGGGTTGTAGGTTCGAGTCCTACCTGAGGAGCCAATCCTTTCAACGGCTCGTGCCGTCTCCAAAAAATCGACTCGGGTCAAATAAGGGTCACGAGGTTTCCCTAGTTCGGGAGCACGCGGTCCTGTGCTTTTGCGCCGCAAGTCATTCCCGCCGTTTGTCGCCTCACGAAGGTGATCAAGCGCGCCTGAATCCGCCGTCTGCCATCGATCCCAAGTTCGCCGTATACATTTGAGGTCGTGGCGATATTCTCGTGGCGCAGGAGGGTCTTGACCTCTTCGAGGTCCAGCCCCGCCTCCTTTGACGCCGAGGGCCGGGTGGTCTGCGTCAACGCCACGGGAGCAAACTGCCAAGGAGCCAGCACCAGCTACGTCTATAACGCACTGGGGCAGCGGGTGGAAAAGCTGGTGGGCGGCGCGGCGACGTATTACCTTTACAATCTAGCCGGGCGGGCCGTCACCATGCTCGGGGCGTCCGGCGGCTGGCTGCGCGGCACGGTCTTTGCCGGGAGCGCTCCCTTGGCCACGTACAACAACGGAGCAACGTATTTTGGCTATGCCGATTGGCTGGGCACCGAGCGGGTGGAGGCCACGGCGACGGGCGGCCCGTTCGAGACCTGCACCAGCCTGCCGTACGGACCTGCACCAGCCTGCCGTACGGTGACGAGTTGAGCTGCTTCGGGCCGATCGGGGCGATGGACGCCAACGCCGCCAGCCCGCTGCAATTTACCGGGCAGCAGCACGACGCGGAGACTGGCCTGGATCATTTTCCAGCGCGGTACTACACTTCCGCCTGGGGTCTCTTCACCTCTCCAGATCCGTTGGGTGGCGATCTGGGATATCCCCAGAGCCTAGACAAATATGCCTACGCAACCGACAACCCGCTGACGTACACCGACCCAACGGGCATGGACCTCTGGCTCAGGGGATGCGGCAAGGACTCCGCGACATGCCACAACGACTATGAAGGAACCTGGGACGAGCACCACGTGCGCTTTACGAGGACGCATATCCGGGGAGACCAGCGGGAGAACGCCACGCTCGGACCGCACGGGATTAGCGTGACGTACGGCGGAAAGACCTGCCAGGGAGTTTGGGAGACGAACAAGGGCGAGCAAAGCGCTGTGGATGTGGCCGGTTCCGGCGCGCTCGGCCAGTTCGCCGCAGAGATTACTGGAAACTGTGGAGGAACCTGTGTCTTTTCAGGAACTCTGTACAACGCCTCGGGATTCGGGACAAACGGGCAGACCCTCGCGTCAGCGCCCGCTGTTTACGCTGCCCTCAACGCTCAAGGAAGCGGATACGTTCGCAACGCTGGTTCTGATGTGATCGACGGCTTTCACCCGGGCGACGTAAATTTCCGGGGCTATTCGAGCGCCGATCCCGACCCGCTCGTCTCGACTTACGTTCCCGTACCAGGACCGAACAGCCCTGGTTCGGCTCGCTGGTCCGGTGCCATTCATGCGGACCGCACGTTTCCTTATGACGATGTTGTGGACTTTTCAGTTCACACCTGGTCGGCCATAAGGAGTGTGGTGCCTCACTGATTGGCGGGAGTGGGATAATGCGCCCAGCAAAAGTCGCCTTGATGGTTGCCTTCGCCGTTCTGCCTGCGGCATGCGCAGCCGCAGCGCGGAGACCCGCTGTCTCCTGCGCAAGCGCCGCGTTTTCCGGCCACGGGGACCTGGTCACCCTCACAGTTGCGGGGCAAACTGTCGATCTGGAAGTAACTCGTGCAAACGGAACCCATGAATCAGGCTGGGCCACCGTCAAAACCGATCAGTACGGGCAGGTTGAGTGCTCGGTATTCGTCAGCAGTGATGGTCGCCTCGCCGCTGTCGTTACCCGGATACCCATAGGAAACCCAGAGAGTGTTCGCGTTTGGGACGTCGCAGCCGCAAGATGGCTGTCTTCCTTCGAACTCTCGCAGAGGGTCGGCTTCGAAGGAAGGATCACAGTCCTCGGCTTTTGGAGGAAGGGCCGCGACCTGGCAGTGGAAAGCAACAAGCTTCTGAATGGCAGGGGCATTAAGCAAGCGGGTGCCCTTGCGCTCGTGGACGCGATGGGCGGCGTGGTCGCGGGTCCAAACCAGGGCGAGCCTGCCGGCGCGCTGGATGTGGAACTCGGCGCGTTGTGGGTCGGCGCCCCGGGCGCAGCCGCGGAATGCTCCCGCAGGCCGGTGGGGTTTGCAGGCGATAGCGCGGCTTCCAAGGATGTCAAGACCGGCGTGCAGACGGTTCCCTGCAGCTGCTTTGCTGGGGGCCTCCACCGCTTCGCCGCGGGGCTTCCGGTTGGAGCAACGAGTGAGCAGGATGGCAACGGCACACGGGTATGGGCGTGTTCGCTGGCGGGAAAGCGAAAAGAAGTCTCATTGCCGTCGCCGCCGAAGCGGTTCGGTGACCGCTGGGTCGACAGTGGCCCCGCTGGCATTGAAATTTCACCGCATGGAGACTTCTTCGGGGTGGCCGTGCAAATAACACGATGGAGCTTTCTGGACACGCAGCAGGCGGAGTGGAACGAACTACACATCTTTCAGACCCTTCCGTTCCGGGAAATTGGGACGGCCGGCCCAATGGGCAGATGCCGCGCCCTGAATGGCTTCGCTGTCGGGGACGCGGGTGGTAAGGCACGCGTCGCCATGAACTGGTGCGGCAAATGGAGCGTCGAAGGGATAAGCGGCCCCAAACCCGGGTTGCGCAAATAGCTCGTCGCAGCCAATATTTGAGTGACCTGCCCTGACCCAAAACCCAAAAACTGTACCAAGGGAATCTGGAGGGAGTAGGCTGTGCATGGCAGTAAGGAGAGCTGAGAGCGCAGCGGAAAACGCGGGTCAAATAAGGGTCACGTTTTCCAGAACCTCCGGTGTTCATGCGTTCCCGTGAGAGGTCATCCGCGCCGCCATGTCGTTGAAATTGCGGCATCTCACGGGACTGTTAACCGGAGGGTTGTAGGTTCGAGTCCTACCTGAGGAGCCAATCTTCCTGCTCCTCCCGCTGCCCTCCGCTTTGCTCATTCGCATCGCCGCGGTGGCGCGCGCCTACGCGCGGTGCCCAGCGAAGTTCCGCTGCGCGTTTCGCGGCCAGCGGCGTCGCGTTGCCGCTTGCGGATTAACGCGCCGGGCCGACGAGCGCCGTTGGCATGACACCGAGGGGAGGGGCGGTACGGACTCGGGCCCAGCCCAATCGGAGCCACGCGCGACCACCGCTATCCGCCGCGAAGGCGACGTAATCGCCGCCGCAGATTCGCCGCGGAGCGCGGGCAACGGCCAGGTAATCGGCGTAAAGCACCGGGCCGGCAATGCTTAGAACCGCCGGTGGCGGCGGACTATTGCGCGCCGCCAGCACAACCGAAGGCGTTCCCCAGACCTTGTTTTCAATTTCGAGTCGGCTCATATTCTGGAAGCCCACGGAGTCTGGCGTCCAGCGGAACCGCGTCGGGCTGGCGCTACAGACCATGGCCATGGCCTGGGCGTTATCGGTGTACTTGCCGAGCAGTTCTACCTCGGCAATATCGGAGCCGACTGACCAGTTCGAGCCTAACGCAATGAGGCCCCCGCCCGTGCCCGCGTGGGCGAGGAACACGCCGTCGTGGATGCGCAATGTGGCCTGGCCCGCGGGATCGGTGTCGCGGTACCAGCCCGGCGGCAGCCCGGGACCGGCGAAGTTGGAATAATGCGTGAAGACGCGGGCGCCATTGTCGAAGGCGCCGTAGCGCGGGCTCAGCGCGGGAGCCTCGCCGGTTGTGCGGCGGTTCACGAGGGATTGGCGCGGCGGCGCAAAGCCGATATAAATGGTCCGCTCCGCCGCGGCCGGAATGCCGCGCGGAAGCGACACCCAGTAGGTGGCGCTGGCGGAATGCTTGCAGCTTCCCGCCTCGCGCCAACTGGATAGGATCCGGCCACGGGCGCTGAAGAATTCGATATTGCTTAAGTTTTCCGCCTCGTACGCAGAATAGCGGGCGGGGTCCAGGCGGATCACCTGGGGAAAATTCGCGAGCGCGGCTTCGGGCTGGCGATTGATTAGCGTGATGCGCGCCCAATGGACAACGCCCGCGGGAAGGCGCGGCGGACCCGTCTCCAGGGCGGCCACGGCGGGCCCGTCCGGGCGAGCGCCGCGCAAGAGCATGCCGCCAACGAAAAACGCGCCGAGACAGGCGGCGCCCGCCACGCCGACCTTGACGGCCCGCTTCGGGATGCGCGGCGCGTTGACCGGACCGGGCGCTGCCGACGCCGGGGTCGGCGGCTCACCATCTCGCGGGTCCAGTTCGGCCCGAGCCAGCCAGGCGTCAATCTCAGGCGGATAGGCGAAAATCGCGCGTCGTTTGCCGCCTGGGACGCGATGCACGGGGAGGCCCTTCTCGCGCTCCCAGCGCGCGACCGTGCGCACGTCGCGACCGAGATATTCCGCTACTGCCTTCCACGAGTCGAGCCGTTGCTTCGTGGGCTGGACCATGACACAAGCCCTCACTGCGCCCCGGCGGCTGCAGGCGCGATGCGGTGTCTGCTCCCGCCTGCATTCGCCGCCTTAAATACGTTTACAGCAGAGAGAGTATACAGCGCATGCTGCCGACGAATGAAAGCGAAACGCAGCACAGCCCGCGGAAATCACGGATGCCGAGTTAACTGGCGACGGCGCCGTCTAAGTGCAACGTTTTGCGCGTTAACGCTTCCGTTACTGGCGCTTGGCGGTTGCGCCCACGGCAAGCGACAGGACGCCAGACTGCGCCAGGTGGTGGTCCGGCGGCTCGCAGCGGATCGTGAGCTGGACGGGGCCAATGTTAGTGTCGCTGCGGCCAGCGGGGTGGTCACCCTTTCCGGCGTGGCGAACACCAACGCCCAGCGCTCCGCCGCAGGCGCGGACGCGAAAATTGTGGGCGCAGTGACCAGCTCAGCAGGAATGCGGCGTCCGCCAGCCCAACGCGGCGCGGCTTGCGCATGCCCGCACACACGCGCCCGCGCCCGCCGGCTCGAACGCGGTGGGATCTGGCGGCCCAGTTCTGACCTGTCGAGGAAGAGGTCCAAGGGTGAATCGTGTCGCTTCGAGGTGAACGCATGACGCTAAGAATGCCGTTTGTTTTTGATCGTCCCGTCCTGAGCCGCGGGCGCGCCCGGATGCGCCCGGCGGTCAGCTCCCGGATTCTCGTTCTCGCCTGGGCGTCGCTCTTGCTGGCGGGGTCTTGCATTGGTCAGTCGGTGGTCGGCGCGGTCGTACAGCCGTCGGAAACCGGCGTGGCCCTGCCCAGCGGCGCCACGACTTACATTTATGCAATGGCGACGGGCGGGGCGCTGCCGTCGTCCAGCTTCTCCCAAGGCCAGTCCCAGACGTTGGTCGATGCGGACTCGGTCCAGGTGGCGGCGATGGCGGTGACGACAGGCGCCGCCAACCAGTTTTCGACCGCCGCCAACTACTACACGGCGGCTGGTGTTGCCGTTTCAGGCGACACGAACTTGGCCCAATTTTATGGCTCGAACAACAGCCCCGGCGCCTCGACGGCCTCCGACAGCTTCGTCGTCGCGCAGCCGTCGCTGGTGGTGGTGGTGGCGACTGCCGGCGGCGAGGCCTCCCTCACGCTTTCCGGGGTGCCCGGCCTTGAGATCGCCGCGCAGTCGGGGGATACCGGAGGCGGTGTCATCCCGATCGTCATAGGGCAGGCCAGCCTCGCGCCCGGCGCGTACACGGTGGTGGAGAACAGCGCGCCTTCGCCGGCAGGCGGCCAGGACCCCAATCACATGGGAGACCTGCTGGGCGTGTTCGTGTTTGCCACCGCCGGGGGGGCGGCGCCGCCAGGCTCGCCGGGCGGGGTGGTCTCGCCCGTGGCGCTTTCAGGGCCCACGTCCTCGACACTGACCCTAGTTTCCGGGGAGATCGATGGCCAGGCTGTCAGCCCTACGAGCCGCACGGTCAACGTGCAGCCCGGGGATCCGGTTGCGGGGTCCTTCACGGTCGCCATCAGCTCCAACTGGTACCCCGCTGACGTCATGGCGATGGGCGTGACCCCTACATGGGGGGATCCCGCCGCGAGCTTCACCGACCTTGGGGGGTTCGCAAATCCCTCAAGCGACCTTCAGCGGACAATCAGCCTAAACCTGACCGCGCCCAGCACGCCGGGAACGTACTACATAATCGCCGCCTACGGCGCGACATTTACGGCTTCCCAGGTGATGTCGGGCACCAACTGGTCCGCCGGCGCCGCCGAGGGGCAGGGCGCGGGATTTGCGGATTGGGAAACCGGAGACGCGATTGCGGACTGGGCGCAGTCCACAATCGACCTGGCTGACGCGTACGGAGCCGCCTGGACGGAATGCCTTGCCTCGGTGGGCCCGAACGAGACCCCGCCGGTCCAAAATCAGCCTTGCTATACCCCAGCGACAGCAGTCGAGGTTGTCGTCGGGTCCGGCGTTGCACCCAACACATTTGTACCGCCCGCCACGAGCGTTTCGACGGAGGCACCGCTGGCACCCCTGATGATCGAGCTGCAGTCAGACTCGGCGGACTCGAACTACCTCCTTTTTTCGGACAGCGACGTCAGCGCGATCGAGCGGAGCGTGGAGGGCTCTATCCAGGTTCCCGCCGGCGAAGCCCCGTTGGTCGGCGTCGCCGACTACATGACCCCGTCGCCCCTGCAGCTCTTGATCGCCCTGACCGGCGGGGACGATTTTGTTGAGTTCCAGAACTTCGCAGCCTACGAGAACGTGGCCGGCATCGCGTGCGAAAACGTGTCCTGCGAGCAAGGCACAAACCAGGTCGCCTACGCCGTTCCGCCCGGGGGCGCGCTGGTCCTGTTGTTTCCGGACGTCGACGTCCCCTCGGCTACGGTTGCGACCTTGTCGATCGCAGGTGGGTTCGGGCTGGTAGACTGCAGCATATCTTGCGGGTCGCTAAAGACTTCTGCCGACAGTTACGAGAGCAAGAACTCCTCCCCTCCGGACTCCTTCAGCACTTCCGGTGACGTAAACTTTGGGCAGCCGGGATCCAGCACCGACCTGACGGACTCGGCGCTTCAGAGCGATGACGTGACCCTCGAAGCGTACGTCGGGGATCCGCTTTCCGACGCGGCGCAGGCCACCTCGGCAAACGGCACCACGGCCACCGCAACCAGCACGAACTCCACGGGCGGCTTCGTGCAGGCCTCGGTCGAGGCGGGCAACGGCACCATATCCGCGGGGCAATATTTGTCAACCAACCCCGCCACGGGGCTCGAGGCCTCCTGCCAGCCGTCCTCCTCAGAGTGCGCGCCCGCCTATTTCGACGTCTCCGTGGATAGCGAGGCGACCGGCGGCGTCTCCCAGGTCTATGTCGAGGAGTGCCTCACTCCTTCCGGTTCGGGGACGCCTGCGGTCAGCTGGTGGAACCCCAACAGGAGCTGGTTCTCTGGCCCCGGGTGGGAGCCGATAACTTCAGGCGGCGTGCAAGCCTACGGGACGGCGATAGCCCAGGTGGGCACCGACCCGTACACATATTTCCAGTGCGTTCATTTCCTGGTGACTACGACCACCACGCCGAGCCTCTCCGACCTTGTCGGGACCTACTTCAGGGTCGAGTCGCCACCCAGCGGCGTGCAGCTTGTCACGTCGCTCCAGTCCCTAACGGTTGATCGGGGAACGGGCGACTACATCGCCCAGGTTAGGGTGACGAACGACGGCGCCGCCACGGCCGGGAGCGTGGCCCTGACGACCGGAACGCTCGGCGGCTCCGAACCGGGGAGCTCTTTGCCCATCGCCCTCGGCGACCTTGCGAGCGGCGCGTCCGCGACCGCATTCCTGAGCTTCCCCGCTTCAACGGGCAGCCCGGGAGCGCGGACTGTGCTTCAGGTGGGTGAGTCTTATCAGGGCGGAACGGCGGGCGGCGGGTTCCGCGTCGCGCTGCCGCAGTGAATTCAAGAAGGAGGATCCATGAGCAAGAATTACGGTTCGCGGGTGTTGGCGGCGTTAGCGGTCTGCGCGGTGGCAATGATTTTGCCGGGACGGGCGGTTGGGGGCCCGGTGGGGCTGAGCCTCTCCAGCGTCTCCGGCCCCGTTGGCGGCACTTTGACGGTCTACGGCGCAATTGCGAACGGCAGTTCGCAAACGGTCTACCTGAACGGGGAGGACTACACGCTGGCGTCCGCCGCCTTCCTGGGCGGCGATACGACGGACTTCTTTCTCAACGCGCCGCTCAGCCTAGACCCAGGCCAGAGTTCTGGGCAGATCGGCCTGTTCACATTCGGGATCGCCGCCGGGACGGCTCCCGGGGTGTACAGCGGTAATTTCCTCGACATCGTCGGCGGCGGGCCGTCCGACTTCACCGACGTGCTGGCCAGCGCGCCGTTCTCCGTTGACGTCCAGGGCGCCACCGCTGCCCCCGAGCCTCCGGCGTTGCTCCTCCTCTTGGCGGGACTCCTGGTGCTCTTTGGCCGCTCCGTCGCCGCGGAACTGCACCGTCGGAAGGACAGAGATGGGCAGCGGCTTTAGCTGCAAACGCGCCCGAGTGGCGGTGAGTACGTCCAGGGCGACGGCGGAAATGCCGAGGAGGCGCCGATGCATAGCATATTGAATTTTCTGGCCACGCTGTTTTGGCTTGCCTTCTGGCTTGCGGCCGCGTTCATTGCGCTGACCATATTTGGCTACAACAGGCTCCGACGGCTCTCCGAGGCGGTGAAGGAGACCTTTCACAATATCAGCGCCTCCCAAAGGGCGAAGGTTGCGCTCTGCAATCAATTTACTGACTGGGTGCGCGGGTACCAGGAGAGCGAGAAGTTCACGGTACTGAAGATTTCGGACGATCAATCGGTTCGCTCGCTGGAGCGGAGCAACCAGGACGTGGCGGCAGTGATGGCGCAGGTCGGCGCCGTTGCCCAGCGTTTCCCCGACCTGAAGGCAAGCGGCCAGTACAGGCAGGCAATGGAGAGCTTCGAGCGTTCGGAGGTCGCCCTCGAAGCTGCGAGGGCCAGGTACAATGCCGCCGTTAAGGAGTACAACGTGGCCCGGACCTCTATCCCTCAGGTCTTTTTCGCCGGCGTGGTGGGCTTTCGGAGGGCCGAGTTCTTAGATTTGGAGGCACGAGAGCTAGCGGACGCTGGCACGCAGCGGCCTTTGGTCTCCGACGACGGGGAGCGCATCACGGAGCTCATGGGCAAAGCCCGACGGCGCGCTTTGTCCGCGGTGGAGGCGGCGAGCAGCCAGGCGAGGGCGTGGGCGGAGCGAGCTTCGGCGCGGGAGCCGGTCCCCCCTCCCGAACGCGGAGAACTGCCCCCCAGCGGCGGCAACCCGCCTGGGTAGGCGTCCGGAACCGGCTGCTTTACACGGCGCATTCGCCGCGGCCGAGCTGGAGGGAATAGGGCTCGGCATCGCCCCAGTCGGTGAACAATTCGGGCTCGGGGGCGGTGACGGCGAGGCAGTCGCGGAGGTGCTCGCGCACGGCTTCTTGCGGGGTGCGGACGGCCCAGGAGGTGAAGGATTCGCCGGGCGTGCGCTGGCGGCGGTAGACATCCAGCAGCAGGCGCAGCGCCCGCGGGACGCGCCGGGCGGGCAACACAGCGACGGGATGGGCGAAGCGGACGCCGCCGGGGAGGACGGCGCCGCCGAGCAGCAACTGATAGTACGGGACCAGCCGGTCGCCGATGCGGCGGGCGTTGCCGAACAAGCCGATGTCGGCGACATGGTGGTGGCCGCAGGAGTTGGGGCAGCCGCTGATTTTGACGCGAATGCGCTGGATCTCGGGATCGCTTTCGGCGGCGAACTCCCGCGTCAGCACCTCGGCCAAGGACATGGAGCGGGTGATGCCCAGGTTGCAGGTGGTGGCGCCGGGGCAGCCGGTGACGTCGGCGATGGTTTGGGCGCCGGGCGCGGCCAAGCCCAGAGCATGCAGGCCGGAATAGAGGGCATGGATCTGATCCCGCCGGATCCAGGGAATGACCAGGTCCTGGGCGACCGCGACGCGCACGGTTTCGAGGCGCAGGGCGGCCATCAGGTCCGCCAGGCCGGCCATCTGCTCCGCGGAGATATTGCCGGCCGGCAATTGGATCCAGGCCAGCCAATAGCCGGGCTGGCGCTGCGGTCGGAGATTGTGCTCCGCCCAACGGGGGAAATCCAAGGCGGAGTTGGAGCCCGCGGAACTGGGGCCGGATGCGCCGTGGGCCGCCGAGCGGAAGTTCACGACGCTGCCGCCGATTTCTCGGTGGGCTCCGTTGGAGCGGCTTGGCCCTGAGCCGCCGCCGAGCTTGGGAGCCGCGACGACGGGCGGAGCCGCGGAAGCACCAGCGGCCGCGGAAGCCGCCGGCTGATTCTCGCCACCGATGGCGATGACCGGCCACGCCGCCGCCTCTGATGATGCGGCGATGCGCTCGCGCTGCGCGGCGACCAGCTCGCGAAAGCGCTCGATGCCCTGCGCGCGCAGGACGAATTTCAACCGCGCCTTGTGCTTGTTGGCGCGGTCGCCATGCTGGGCAAAGACGCGCAGGATGGCGACGGCGGTGGGGAGAAGATCTTCCGCGGGCAGGAAATCGGTGAGCGGGAGGGCGGCCGTGGGCAGGCTGCCCAGGCCGCCGCCGACCAGCACCTTGAAGCCGCGGGTCGGAACCTTATCCACGAGGCGCAGGCGGGCAATCAGGCCGACGTCGTGAATGGCGGCCAGGGCGCAGCGGCCGTCGTCCTCGCAGCCCGAAAAGGCGATCTTGAACTTGCGCGGCAGCTCCTGGAATTCGGGATGGCGCAGCAGGAAATGCGTGAGCGCCAGGGCATAGGGAGCGACGTCAAAGGCCTCCTCGCCGCAAACGCCGGAGAGCGGGCAGGCGGTGATGGTGCGCACGACGTTGCCGCAGGCTTCGCGCGTGGTCAGCCCCGCCGTGGCCAGCCGCCGCATGATCTCCGGAACATGGCGGATGGAAACATGATGGAACTGGCAATTCTCGCGGGTGGTGAAGTGGCCGCGGCCGGAGGCGTACCGGCCGGCGATCTCCGCCAGCAGGCGCAGCTGGCCGGCGGATAGCACGCCCGCCGGAATTTTGACCCGCACCATTTGCAGGCCGGGCTGGCGCTGGCCATAGATGCCGTGCTTGAGGCGGAGGGGACGGAACTGGTCCTCGCTGAGTTCGCCGCGCGCGACGCGCTCGGCGTCGGCTTCGAAACGCTCGATCTCTTCCTCGACCGCGCGGAGCGAATTACGGTCCGCCTTTGCCATGGACAACCTCCGAAGCTTTGCCAAAGCTTGCAAAAAAAAGGCCCACCGCAGGAGTGGGCCGAGGGGCGCTCCCCGATGGGGAAGCGGCCACATTGCCACCCTGGCCGCTAGCCGGGGCAACAACAGCGGTAGTTGGAGACGACCACGGGATGGAAGGACTGTGCGTGCATCGCGAACGAATCAGCATAGCGCCGGCTTGCGCCCGCGGGGCGGGAATCGCGCCGATACCTGACGGCCGTCAATTTGTCGGCGATTGCCATTTAGCGCTGAGTGAACCGACCGGCGGGCGGTTCGGACCGGCGAAAGCATTGCGCCGGAGCCCGATCGGAACCTGCCCCAGCTAGGCCCGCGCCCCGCCCGGCGCGGCCAGGGACAGCAAGTCGCGCTCCACGGCGCCGCGGTCTTCGGCCGCGGCAGGCACACGGACCAACTGCTGGGCTTGGGCACGCAGCGGATCGGCGATGGCGTTGAAGGCGGCTTCCATGCGCGCCGCGGCGCGATCCGACCAAGCAGCCACCAGATGGGCATAGGCGTCCAGTTGGCGCGTCAGCGCAGGTTCGTATCGCCGCCGCCATTGCGCCAGCAGCCGCGAAGCCGCCAGCCCCGGGCCGAGCCAGCACGGCGGCAAAGACGTGGAGGCGTTGAAGAGGGTGGAATCGAGCTCCGCCAGCGGCATTTCCCGCAGCAATTCCTCGGAGGGCGCGAACTCCGCAACCAGGCCGCCGGGCGAGCTGGCCTCCGGTGCGGCGCCGCCGGCTTCGCCGGAAGACAGCGTTTCCGCCACCGCCGCCAAATCGCGCCCCAGCCGGAGCGCCAAGTCGCGCCATGCGGCGGCGATCGCCGCCGATCGCTGATGCAGCCCCTGCGCCAGCGCCCGGCGGGCAGCCGCGGCGGGATCGAGGGGAGCAGCGCCGGAGTCGGGACCGGCTTCGGGTGGCGCGGCGGCTCCGGAGGGCCCGCGGCGTCCGGCCGCGCGAAGAAACGCCTCGGCCGCCGCGGACAACAGTTCCGGAGCGGCGGTTTCCAGGGCCAGCGCCGCTGCTCGCGCCGACGCCGCCACCGGCTCGATCGCCGCGGCGGCATGGCGCAGGCGCGCTTCGGCTTCGCCTACGGCCGCGCCGACGTCCGCGCCGTCGTTGGGCGCTGGCCGCCGCAATCGCCCGCGCAGCGCCGCTTCCACCGCCTGCCGCAGTCTGCCGATCTTGCGCTGGAGCGATGCCTGGCGGAGCGGTTGCCGTTGCGCGTACAAGGGCGCGATTTGGGCGCTGAACCACGCGTCCAGCAACTGGCGATGGCCGGGCTCGCTGCTGACCGGCGCCACCGGCCAATCTGCGCCGGCGACCATGCCCACATCCTGGCGCAGCCGCTCGGCGATGTAGGCGACGAGATGGTCCCGGTCCGCAGGCGCCACCAGATCGGCCTTGCTCAGCACCACGGCTGGGGGAATGCCGGCTTCCAACAGCCGCCGCGCCAGGCTGAGGTCGTCGGGCGTGAGGGTCGAAGCGGCGTCCACCAGCATGACGCCCAAATCACAGCGGGGCAGATACGCCAGCGTTTCGGCGCCGCCCTGCAACGCCAAGGATCCCAACCCGGGGGTATCCACGAAGGCGATGCCGCCGCGCAGCCGCTCCGCGGGCAATTCCACCAGCACCCGAGTGACGTGCAAGCGGTTGCCCGGATTGCGGGCTTCGGAGATGAACTCCGCCAAATCGCCGATGGCGTGGCTTTCGGGCGGCCGATCCGCGCGCCACAGGTGCACCACCGGCGCATCGCCGTAGGCGATGCGGGTGGGCACGGAGGTAATGGGGGTAACCCCGACGGGGAGCAGATCGGCGCCGAGAATGGCATTCAACAGCGAGGATTTTCCGGAACTCACGCGGCCGAACAGGGCGATTTCAAAGCGCTCATCCTCCCAGCGATCCAGGATGGCGCCCAAAGCCGGCCGCAGTTCCACCAGGCCGCGTTCGGCGATGATCCGTTCCAGCTGTTGCAACTGGCTGACGTCGCGCCCCTCCGCCGCCAGCCGGTCCAAACGCGCGGACCAGTCCGCGTCCGGATCGGCGACCAACCGATCCATGCGCGCGACCAGGCTTTTCAATTCCGCGACGATGCCGCGCAGCTCGGTTTCCGCTGCCGGCGAAAGCGGCCCATAACCCCGCATGAAGCCGGGACCCAGCTCCTCGGCGGCGATATCCATGAAGGCCAGCGTGGTCCGCACCGCGCGCGAGGCGGGAATGTCAGCCGCGGCGGCGGGAATG
>DAHUYO010000053.1 GCA_027315185.1 Acidobacteriota bacterium | reverse complement strand
CAACTGTGGGTCGCCCTGCGGCAACAGGTCAATCAAGTCTCCGGTGATTACCAGCGGCTGGACTACTCGCAGATTCGCATTAACCCCCACCTATCCGGGCATCTTTTCTCCCCGCATTTTCACGGCGCCACCATCATCCGCCCGCAGCCGTAGCCTCCGCCAGCGGCCGTAGCCGGGCAGCCGCGATTGCTACACTGAGGGCCATGCCTTCGCTGGCGGCCAACACCCGGCGCACGCTGGAAATGATCAAGTTCGAGCACTCGGTGTTCGCGCTTCCCTTCGCCCTGCTGGGCGCCATGCTGGCGGCGGACGGATGGCCCACGGTGGGACAGTTGCTGTGGATTATCGTCGCCATGGTGGCGGCGCGCAGCGTGGCCATGACCTTCAACCGCATCGTGGATCGCGACGTGGACGCGGCCAACCCGCGCACGCGCGGCCGCGCGCTGGTTACCGGCGCGCTGTCGCTGCGCTTCGCATGGGGTTTCTTATGGGCCGCTGCCGCCGTCTTCGAGTTAGCCGCGTGGCGGCTCAACTCCCTAACCTTGCTGCTGTCGCCCATCGCCCTGGCGTGGGTGATGTTCTACTCCTGGACCAAGCGATTTACCGCGTTTTCCCATTGGGTGCTGGGCCTGGCGCTGGGCATCGCGCCCGCGGCCGCTTGGATCGCGGTGCGCGGCTCGCTGGCCCCGCGCATCCTGCTGCTGGTGGGGGCGGTGACGTTATGGGTAGGCGGTTTTGACGTGCTTTACGCCTGCCAGGATTACGCCTTCGACCGCGCGCATCCTGGGTTGCGCTCGGTTCCCAAGCGTTTCGGCATTCGCCGCGCCTTGCAGATCGCCGCGGCCTGCCATCTGGCGATGCTGGTGCTCCTGGCCTGGCTCCTCGTGCTCAGCCATCTGGGCCCGCTGGGCTGGATCGGCTTGGCGCTGGTGGCGGCCCTGCTGGCGTATGAGCACGCGCTGGTGCGGCCGCACGACCTTTCCCGCCTCAATGCCGCTTTCTTCGCCGTGAACGGCTATATCGGCGTGCTTCTGCTCCTCAGCTGGGGCGCGGCCATTTTGGTGAAATAAAGGCATGGCGCGGCGCAACATCCCGGCGGCGGAGACGGCAACGGCGCGGCGCGAGGCCGACCGCCGGCGCCTGGAAGAGGCGCGGGTGCGCGAGGCGAACCGGCGCTTCTACCAAGCGCTGGAAAACCTGAGTCTCGACGACATGGAGGCGGTCTGGCTGCCCAGCCCGGCGGCGCGTTGCGTGCATCCCGGCTGGCCGCCGCTGGAGGGCTGGACGGAGATCCGCGAAAGCTGGCGGCGGATATTCACCCACACCCACCTGCTGGAAATCGCCATCGCACGGGTGCGGCTGCACGTGGCCGGGCCGGTGGCATGGCTGACCTGCCTGGAGGAAGTGCACAGCCAGGTCGAGGGCCGCACGGACGCCGCGCAGGTCTACGCCACCAATGTCTTCGTGCTGGCCGAAGGCGAATGGCGGCTTGCCCTGCATCACGCTTCCCACCTGCCCGAACTGCCCCCCGTGGATGAATCCGAACTGATCCAGTGATGCCCCGGCTACTGGGGGTTGGCGGCGCCGGGTGCCGGCTGCAACCCCAACGCAGCCAACAGCGCCAAATCGCTTTCGGTTTCCGGATTGGGCGTGGTGAGCAGCTTTTCGCCGGTAAAGATCGAGTTAGCGCCGGCATAGAAGCACAACGCCTGGGCCTCGGGAGAAAGCGAGAGGCGTCCGGCGCTGAGCCGCACTTTCGCCCGCGGCAGGAGGATGCGGGCGGTGGCGATGGCGCGAATAAAATCGAAGGCCGCCAGCGGCGGGCGGGCGGCGAGCGGCGTGCCGGGAACCGGCACTAATGCGTTGATAGGCACACTCTCCGGCGCCACTGGAAGGTTGGCGAGCTGGTGCAGTAGTCCGATGCGGTCGGCTTCGCTCTCCCCCATGCCTAAGATGCCGCCGCAGCAAACAGAAATGCCCGCCCGGCCCACGTTCTCCAAGGTTTGCAGACGGTCGGCATAGCCCCGCGTATGGATGATCTGGCCGTAAAACTCCGGCGAGGTATCGAGATTGTGATTGTAGGCGGTCAGGCCCGCCGCGGCCAACCGTTCCGCCTGGCGCGCGTTCAGCATGCCCAGCGTGCAGCACACCTCCAGCCCCAATGCGGCGACGGCGCGCACCGCCTCCAGCACTTGGTCGAACTCCCGGCCATCTTTCACTTCCCGCCAGGCGGCGCCCATGCAGAAGCGCGTGGCGCCTTCGGCGCGCGCCTGTTTGGCCGCAGCCGCGATGGTCTGAGGATCCATCAGCTTGCCCGCCGGCATGGCCGTGGCGTGGCGGGCGCTTTGCGGGCAATAGGCGCAATCCTCCGGGCAGCCACCGGTCTTGATGGAAAGCAACCGGCAGAGCTGCACTTGGTTGCCGGGGTGATGCCGGCGGTGCACCTCGTGCGCCTGCTCGATGAGCGCAAACAACGGTTGGCGATAGAGTTCGGCGACCTGGGAGCGGGTGGGGCAGGCCGTGTCGGTGGGTGCGGCGGCGGGCATATGGCATCCATTTTAGCGAGGGTGGCAGGGGCAGCGGCCCACCCTGCCTGTAACCGCGTCGCGACAAGCGGCGTTGGAAGGGGTGAGTAAGGCCGGGGCCTAATCGCGCAACGACTGGGGGAACATCCCCGGGAGCGCGACCCGGAACAGGCGCAGCGATCCAGCAATGAGCTGCGCGGGAAGGGTGTTACGCGCGGCAGGCAGTGCTACGGGCGTGGGATGCGATGGTTGCCAGCGTGCAGGGCAGAAGGATATGGAGCAGCAGACAAGAGGCAAGCCGCCCTGGTACCGGTTCAAAAGCCGGCGATCGCGTTATGCGCTGTTGATCCTGGTGGCGGCGGTCGTCGCCGTGACCTTGGCGCTGCGGCGCAGCTCTCCGCCAAGATACTTCACCGCCAAGGTGGTGCGCGGCAACTTGACCGCCACGGTGCAAGCGACGGGTACGGTCAACGCGGTCACCACGGTGCAAGTGGGCTCGCAGATCTCCGGCCGGGTGGAAAAGCTGCTGGTGGACTTCAATTCCCCGGTCAAGCAGGGGCAGCTCATTGCCCAAATTGACCCAACCATCTATCAAAACCAGGTGCTTTCCGCCAAGGCGAACTTGGACCAGGCGCAGGCGAACGTGCGCAGCCTCGACGCCAACGTTGGCGTCGCCGCGCAGACGCTGGCGGGGGCGCAAGCGGCGGTGCAACAGGCGCAGGCCACCTGGCAGGGCGCCAAACTGATCATGGACCAGACCGTGCCCCTGTACCAGCAGGGCATCATGAGCCGGCAACAGCGCGATCAAGCGGTCACCACGGAAGCGGCGGATCTGGCCGCGGTCCATGTAGCGCAGGCAGCGGTCGCGCAGAACCAAGCCAAGCTGACCGCGGCACGAGCGCAACTGGTGCAGGCCAAGGCGCAGGCCCAGATGCAAGCGGCGGCGCTGAAGGTGGCGCAGACCAATTTGGATTACTGCAATATCTACTCGCCGATCAATGGCGTGGTGGTGAACCGGGCGGTGGACGTGGGGCAGACCGTGGCCGCGTCGTTTCAAACTCCGACGCTATTCACCATCGCCCAGGATCTGAGCAAGATGCAGGTGGATGTGCAAACGGATGAAAGCGACGTGGGCAGCATCCATGTGGGCGATACGGCCATGTTCACGCTGGACGCCTTCCCGAATGAGGTGTTTCACGGCCTCGTCAGCCAAATCCGCATGAACGCCACTACGGTGCAGAACGTGGTGGAGTACGACGTGATGGTGAACTTCGACAATCCCGGCGGGCGGGTCTTTCCCGGCATGACCGCCTACGTCAACATCCCCGTGGCCACGGTGCGCGAGCAGCTGCTGGCGCCGGCGGCGGCGCTGCGCTTCAAGCCGCAGATAACGCCGGCGGCGCTGGAGGCCGTGCTGCAACGGTATGGGATAGCGGAGCCGCGGGCGCGGGCGGCGGCCAGCGCGGTCCCGGCGGCGCGGGCGGCGGGCGCGCCCCCGGCCAGCGCGGTCAGCCCGGTGCGCCGCAGCGACATCGCCCTGCTATGGAAACTGGGCCCGAAGCGCGAGCTGATCCCGGTGCGGGTCCAGACCGGCATCACCGACTTCACCGACACCGCCATCACCGTGCTGCGCGGCTCGCTCGCGCCGGGCGACGAACTCGTGACCGGCATGGTGGCCAAGCCGAGGGGATTCACGCCGATGCTGGGCGGGAGGCCCTAGCCATGCCCGCGCCGCTGCAAAGCGCCGTGGCCGCGCTCGAGCCGGACCAAGGTGCCGCGGCCGGCGAGGTGATCCGCATGGAAGGCGTGCACAAGGTCTATGACCTGGGCGAGGTGCAGGTCCATGCGTTGCGGGGCATTGACGTGCGGATCGGTCGGGGCGAGTTCGTGGCGATCATGGGCCCTTCGGGCGGGGGCAAGAGCACCTTCATGAACATCTGCGGCTGCCTGGACCGGCCCACCCGCGGGCGCTACTGGCTGGAGGGGCGGGACGTTTCGGAGCTGGACAAGCGGGAGCGCGCCGGGATCCGCAACCGGCGGATCGGTTTCGTCTTTCAGGGGTTCAATTTGCTGGCACGCACCACCGCGCTGGAAAACGTCGAGCTGCCCGGCCTCTACGCGCGGCTGGAGGCCGAGGAACGCATTTCCCGCGCGCGGGCGGCGCTGGAAATTGTCGGCTTGGCGGAGCGGGCGGGGCATTACCCCAGCCAACTCTCCGGCGGCCAGCAGCAGCGCGTGGCCATCGCCCGGGCGCTGATGAACCGTCCTGCGATTTTGCTCGCGGACGAGCCGACCGGGAACCTGGACACCCGCACCAGCGTGGAAATCATGGAGATCTTCCAGCGGCTGAATGAGCAGGAGGGGCTGACGCTGGTGGTCGTGACGCATGAACCGGACATCGCCCGCTTCGCGCGCCGGATCATCACGTTCCGCGACGGCCGCATCCGCCGCGATGAAGCGGTGGAGACCGGGCTGCGCGCAGAGACGGTGTTGGCGCAGTTGCCGCCGGAGGCGGACGGGGACGGGGAGTAGCCATGGACCTGCAAGCCATTCTGCGTATCGCCATGCGGGCGCTGGCGCGCAACAAAATGCGCTCGGCGCTGACCATGCTGGGCATCGTGATCGGGGTAGCGGCGGTGATCGCCATGATCGGCGTGGCCCAGGGCGCCAACCAGCAGGTGCAGGACCAGATCGCTTCCATGGGCAGCAACCTGCTGTTCATCGCCTCGGGCAGCCATCAGGCGGGGGCGGTGCGGATGGGCTGGGGACAGACGCGCACGCTAACCCACGAAGACGAGGTGGCGATCGAGCAGCAGGTGCCGACGGTGGCGGCCGTGGCGGCAGGGGCCTCGACGCGGGCGCAGGTGGTCGCCGGCGGCAACAACTGGGGCACCAACATCACCGGCACGGAACCCGCCTACTTTTCGATTCGCAACTGGGACTTCGCCGGCGGCGGCCCGTTCACCACCGAAGACGTGCAACTGGCGCGCAACGTCGCCGTGCTGGGGCAAACCGTGGTGCAAAACCTGTTTCCCGACAACCCCGATCCGGTGGGCCAGACCATCCTGATCGGTGGCGCCACTACCGGCATGGCCACGCCCGGCTCCGCGGCTGCCGCCTCCAGCAGCACGAATGCCGCCGCCGGCGGCGGGCTGTCGCCCAACCTGCCGTTTACCGTGGTCGGCGTATTGCAGGCCAAGGGGCAATCCGGCATGGGCCAGGATCAAGACGACGTGGTCTTCATTCCCTACACCACGCTGCAAAAAAAGATCACCGGCCAAGACTGGCTCAATTACATCGTCGCCTCCGCCGTCTCCAAGGACGCCACCGCCACGGCGCAGGAGCAGATCACCTCCCTGCTGCACCAGCGGCACCGGATTCCGCCCGGCCAGCCGGACGACTTCATGGTGCGCAGCCTAGCCGATGTCGCCGAACTGGCCAACACCGCGGGCCAGATCATGACCTGGCTATTGGGCAGCATCGCCTCGGTCTCCTTGCTGGTGGGCGGGATCGGCATCATGAACATCATGCTGGTCTCGGTGACGGAGAGAACGCGGGAGATCGGGATCCGCATGGCCGTGGGCGCCACTGACGAAGACGTGCAGCGCCAGTTTCTGCTGGAATCCATTCTGCTGAGCATCGTGGGCGGGGTCGTGGGGATCGCCTTGGGCTTGGGGATTTCCTACTTGGTGGCGGCCTTGACGCATTGGCAGGCAGCGAACTCGGCGGAGGCCATTGTTCTGGCCGTCGCCTTCTCCGCCGCCATCGGCATCTTCTTCGGTTACTACCCGGCCCACAAAGCGGCACGGATGGACCCGATCGAGGCCCTGCGCTACGAATAGCAGCCCAAGAGACCGCGGGGGCCGGCCGCTCCGGGGCTCGCGTCGCTACGGCTCCCGGCTGCGCGCGGCCCGAACGCGGCGGGGGCACGGCCCCGCGCGGCGGGCCCGCGCCCACCCGCAAGCAGCGCCGTCCCGCCGCCGGGCGGCGCTTATTCCACCGCCGGGATGTGGTTCTGCCGCATCAGCGCGTTCAGCCGCGCCAGGCCCACCTGCCGTCTCCGGCCCCAGGCGGTCAGCACGCGGTTCAGCGTAGCTTGCGCCTGTTGATACACGGCGTTGTCGGCGACGGTTGGCGCGGCGTCGGCGGAATCCACATCTTGGGTCAGGGTGGCCAGCGTGCCGTTGAGCACGGTCAGTCCGCCGCCTTTGGCGCCGGAGCCAAAGGGATTGGCGCTGGAGCCCGCCGTAGCCTTCGCTTGCGCATCCAGCTGCCGCGCCGCCGCCACCACCGCCGCCGCGCGCGCGTTGCCCGCCAGCCGCTGCCGCAAGGCCGCCAGCCGGGCGCGCAGGCGCCCGATGCTCTGGATGGTTTGGTAGCTCGCCGCCAATGCCCGCCGGATCTTCAGTTCCAGCGCCAGCTGCTGCTGAAGCGCGACAGGGGCGACGTGGACGCGCGGATCCATCTTGACGGTCAGCGGCTGGGTGTAGGTCGTCCCATCCACGGTCAGCTCGACCTTATAGCGCCCAGGCAAAACCAGCGGGCCTTGCGGCATGCGGAACGAAGCATGCGGCGTGGCGGCGATCCAATAATTGTCGCTGCGGCCGCTCGTGGGCGGCGGCGCGTAGCGCAGGCCCCACACCCAGCGGTGCATGCCGGCGGTGGTGGGCAACGCATGCGGCCGCGTTTCCCAGTAGGCGGCGACGTTGGGCGGTTCCCGCGGCGGCGGCGGCACCGCGACAGTGCTGGAATAGCGGCGAATCACCTGGCCCCGGGCATCCAGGAACGTCAGCGTCACCGCACCGCTGGCGGCCCGCGGCAAATAGTAATCCACGATCGCCCCGGTCGGCGGGTTCTGGCCGGTGGGCGTGGACTTGGGCAGCGGGGTGTCTTGGTTCTCGTTGGCGCGGACACGGATGGCCGTCGCCGGCGGGAATAGTTGCACCTGCGCCGCACTGGCCGGGGTCAAATGGCGCAACAGGCTGTAATCGTCGAGCACCCATAGCGCCCGGCCATGCGTGGCCACCACCAGGTCGTTGTCGCGAATGGCGATATCGCGCACTGAACTGACCGGCAGATTCAACTGCAACGGCTGCCAATGGCCGCCGTCATTGAAGGAGACGAAGATGCCGCGCTCGGTGCCGGCGAACAGCAGGCCGGGACGAACGGGATCCTCGCGCACGCAGCGCACGAAATAGCCGCGCGGAATGCCGGCGGAGATCTCCGTCCAGCTCCGCCCGAAATCCGTGGTGCGGTAAATGTAGGGACGGTGGTCGTTGGCGCGGTGCCGGTCCACCGCCGCGTAGGCCGTTCCCGCCTGGAAATGCGACGCTTCGATCAGGCTGATCTTGCTCCAAACCGGCAAGCCGTGCGGCGTGACGTTGCTCCAATGCCCGCCACCATCCCGCGTCAGCCAAATCAGGCCGTCGTCGGTGCCCGCCCAGATTTCGCCATTTTTCACCGGCGAAGGGGCGATGGTGTAGACCACGCCGCGATTTTCGCCGCCCTTGTACAGCCGCGCCTCGGCGGGATCGCTGGGCATCGGCTCGCTGTTTTGATACAGCGTCAGGTCGGGGCTGATTTGCCGCCAGCTATGCCCGCCGTTGTCGGTGGCCATCACGTACTGCGTGCCGAAATAAAGCGCGTGCGGATCGGTGACCGAAAACACCAGCGGGTTGGTCCAGGTGGAGCGGTATTTGTCCGTCCCCGGCCAGGGCGTGACGATCGCCACCTGCCCAGTCACGTTGTTGTAGCGGCTGACGGCGCCGCCATAGCTGCCGGCGAAGATGATATTCGGATTCAGCGGATCCGGCGCGACATAGCCGCTTTCCCCGCCGCCGATGGAGTGCCAGTTGCGAAAACTGATGCGGCCATAATCGCTGCGGCTGACGATGCCCACGGTGCCGCTGTCCTGCTGCGCCCCATAGATCCAGTACGGCCAGCGATTGTCGGTGATGACGTGATAGAACTGCCCCAGCGGCTGGTTGTACCAACTGGACCAGCTTTCCCCGCCGTTGACGGTGACCGCCGCGCCTTGGTCGGCTCCCAAGATCATGCGCCGCGGGTCGCGGCGGGAGATCCAAAGGATGTGATAATCGTCGCCGCCCGGCGAGCCCTTGAGGGCCGTGAAGTGGTGGCCGCCATCCACGGAGTGGTACAAGGCTACGTCACAGATGTACACGCCGTTGGGATTGCCCGGCTGCGCGTACACGCCGCTGAAGTACCAGGAGCGGCTGTCCAGGCGCGGGTCGGCGCTGACGCGTTTCCAGTCCTTGCCGTAATCGTCGGAGCGGTACAAGCCGCCGTGTTTAGCGGCGATCAACGCGAAGACGCGCCGGCCGCCTTCCTGGTAGGCGACGGTTAAGCCAATGCGGCCCCACGGCCCGGCGGGCAGCCCGTGGCCGGAAATCTGGGTCCAGGTGGCGCCTTCGTCGGTGGATTTATAAATGCTGCTGCCCGGCCCTTGCGTCGGGGGATATTGATTCCAGGGTGGGCGCACCGCCTGCCACAGCGCCGCATAGGTGATCCGCGGATTGCCGGGATCCATGGCCAGGTCAATGCCGCCGGTTTTGTCATTCTTGTACAGCACCTTGCGCCAGGTGTGGCCGCCATCCGTGCTGCGGTAGATGCCCCGCTGCGGATTGGGCGCGTAGGCGCGGCCGAGCGCGGCGACCAGCACGATGTCCGGATTGCGCGGATCCACGACGATGCTGCCGATGTGCCGCGTGGCGGCCAAGCCGAGGTGCTGCCAAGTCCGGCCGCCGTCGGTGGATTTGTACACTCCGTTGCCATAGGAGATGTCGGAACGCATGTCGGCTTCGCCTGTGCCCACGTAAATGACGTTGGGATCGGAGGGGGCGACGGCGATGGCGCCGATGGAGGCGATGTTTTGGTGGTTAAAGATGGGATGCCAGGTGCGCCCGGCGTCATTGGTCTTCCAGACGCCGCCGCCCACGCCGCCGATATAAAAAACATTGGGATGACCCGGCACCCCCGTCACCGCCAACACGCGGCCGGAGCGGAACGGACCCACCAGCCGCCAGCGCAGGCCGGAGTACAAGCTGGCGGGAATTTGTTGCGCCGCGGCGAACGATACCGCGGCCACGACGAGCAGGCTGACGAGCAGGCTAGCCAGGAGGAAGGGGCGGAAGATAGTGCGGCGCACGGGCTTCATGGCGCGAGGATAGCAAAAACCAAGCCCACCGCGGCATTTTTGGCCCGGGCGGCAATTGCGCCTTGGGCGATGCGCCGCAGGGGCGCGCGCCGATGGCCCCCATTGCCGGCGGCAGCCGCGGACCCATCCGTGCGAGCGCACGGGACCGAGACCGCTTGCGCCCGGGGACCGGGAGTGCCGCGAGCCCGCAGCGGGCGTGGTCCAGGTATGCTGGGCCGATGGCGGAACGGGCAACGGCGGTCGTGGTGGGCATCGCCGGCGGCTCGGGCGCGGGCAAAAGCTGGCTGGCGCGCCGTCTCTGCGCCGGCCTGGGCGAACGCGCCGCGCTGCTGGAACAAGACTGGTACTACCGCGATCTTTCCGGCTGGAGCGCGGCCCAACTCGCGACGCACAACTTCGATTGTCCCGAGGCCGTCGAGCTGGATTTATTGGCGCGCGATCTCGCCGCGCTGCGCGCCGGCCGGCCCGCGGCGGCGCCGCGCTACGATTTCGCCACCCATCGCCGCGCGCCCGCGCCGCCCATCCCGCCGCGGCCGGTGATCGTGGTCGAGGGCCTGTTTGTGCTGGCCGCTCCGGCGCTGCGCGCGTTGCTCGACTTCAAGGTATTCGTGGACGCGCCGGAGGAGCTGCGCCGGCAAAGACGCCTGGCGCGGGACCAGGCGGAGCGCGGCATCGGCCCCGCCGCCGCCGAGCGGCAATTCGCCGCCACCGTCGCCCCCATGCACGCGCGCTGGATCGAGCCTAGCTGCCGATGGGCGGATTTTGTCGCCGCGCCGGAGGCATTGGACTCCTGCGCCGCCGCGGTGCTGCGCTGGCTGGACGGCCACGGCGGCGGCTAAATCGCAAGCCGGTGTTACCTCTCAGGTCCGCACCCGGCTGCGCCCGCCCCCGCGCGTACCTATAATTCTGTTCTGGCGCGTCACAATTGCAGTTCCTGGACTATTCCCCTTGGCTGACATTGAAGCTCCCTCTCACGCCGGACGCAACGTCGTCCTGGTGCTCATTCTTCTCGCCATCATCGCCGCGGCCGTGGTGCTGACGCGCGGCGGCACGCCGGCGGTCACCGCCAAAACATGGCCGCAAGCGGTGGGCCAGCAGGTCACGCTGCACCTGACCGTGCGCGATGGCATGGGCGTGCGCGAGGTCCGCGTCTACTACCGCCAAGGGGGCAAAACGCTGCCCGTGGCGCGCGCCGGCGCCGGCGGCAGGCACTGGCTGACCGCGCCGGCGGCGGAGCGGCAGGTGACGCTGGCGGCCAAGATCGGCGCGCGCGCCGTTCCCGGGCTGAAGGATGGCCCGGCGGTGCTGGTCGTGCATGCCGTTGCGGGCAATCTGCGGGGTTCGGCGATTACACTGCGGCGCAGCCTTCAGGTTCAGACCCAACCGCCGGCGATCACTCCGCTGACCACGCAGCAATATATTCATCAAGGCGGCTGCGAAATGGTCATCTACCGCCTCTCCGAGCCGGGCGGCGCCAGCGCCGCCGGGGTGAGGAGCGGCGTGCAGTTTGACGGGCATTATTTCCCCGGCTACCCCGTGCCCGGCGGCGCCCAAGGCACGCGCTTCGCCCTGTTCGCCATGCCCTACAACGCGCCGCTGACCGCCGTGCCCCGCTTGGTGGCGCAAGACGAGGCGGGCAATCGCACCGTCTCCAATTTTCCGGTTGAGACCTTCGCCAGCCACTACCGCACCCGCACCTTCAAAATCACCAACGCCTTCATCGCCCGCGTGGTCACGCCCATCATTCGCAACACTCCGGGGCTCCAGATGCCCTCCACCCCGCTGGGGGAGTTCTTGCTAGTCAACGGAAAGTTGCGTCGGCGGGAGGCGCGCGAACTGGCCCGCGTCAGCCATGCCAGCGTGCATCGTTTCCTCTGGCATGGCGGTTTCTTGCCGCTGCCACATTCCGCCGTGGAAGCGCGTTTCGCCGACCACCGGCTGGACACCTACCGTGGCAAGGTGGTGCAGCAGGATTATCACTTGGGGTACGATCTGGCTTCGGTCGAGCACGCCCCCATCCCCGCCGCCAATGCCGGCCGCGTGGTGTGGACCAAATATTTTGGGATCTACGGCAACAGCGTGCTGATTGACCACGGCTACGGCCTGATGACCCTCTACGGCCACATGAATGATTTCTCCGTCAAGCCTGGGCAAATGGTCGCCAAGGGCCAAATCATCGGTCACACCGACTCCACCGGCCTGGCGACCGGCGACCACCTGCACTTCAGCGTGCTGCTGGATGGCGTGCAGATTAACCCCGTGGATTGGTGGGACGCGGGTTGGGTCAAGTCGCGGATCGAGGCCAAGCTGACGGCCTATGGCGACACCGGGGCGCCGATTACCGCGGCGGCCGGCGAGTGAGCGGCCGGCGAACCTTAAGGTTGGCTGAAACCCGACCCCGGAATCATCCGTCCCAGTATCTGGCGTTCGGGCGCTTCCGTTGTGCTCGGACCGGTCGTGCCCATCCCAAGATGCCGCTCTTCCCCCGGTTCCGATGCACCCGCGCCGTGCTCGCCGGCCTCTTGCTGGCCGGCGCCCTCCCGGCGCTGGCGCTCACGCCGCCGTCCCATGGCGGCTCCCAGCGCGCCGGCGTCCCGCCGACCGTCGCTGCTCTGGGCCTGCCCGCCGCAGCGCAGCCAGCGCCGTTCCCACAGCCGGCGCTGCCGGCCACGCCGGCGCGCCAGGTGACGCTGGGCCAAGCCATCGCCTTGGCCCTGGCCTTCAACCCCAGCTTGCGGGCCGACGCCATGGCTATTCCGGAGGCCGAGGCCAATCAAATCACCGCGTCACTCCGCCCCAACCCGGTGTTCACCTGGGACGCGCTGTTCGTCCCCTATTTCGATCCGGACAAATTCAACCGGGCCTTCCTGAACAATTCCTCCGAATTCGACGCGCTGGTCGGCTACACCTTCGAGCGCGGCGGCAAGCGCCAGCGGCGCATGCAAGCCGCCCAGGAGGTCACCGCCGTCACCCGCTCCGACGTCGCCGACGTCCGCCGCCGCCTCGGCTTTCAGGTGGCGCAGCAGTTCGTGGCCGTGTTGCTGGCCAAATCCACCTTGGCCTTCGCGCGCCGCGACCTGGCAAGCTTCAACCAAACCATCCAGGTCTCCCGTGCCCGCTACCAAGCGGGCCAAATCAGCGAAGGCGATTACCTGAAGATCAAGCTCCAGCGCCTGCAATTCCAGACCGACGTCTCCTCGGCGCAACTGAACCTGGTGCAAGCCCGCGCCAGCCTGCGGGCGGCGGTGGGTGACGCCGCTCTGGCGCGGAACTTCCACGTCATCGGCCATCTGGTATTCACCCCCTTGCACGGCGCCGCCGACGATTATCGCGCCCTGGCGCTGAAGAACCGGCCCGACCTGCGCGCCGCCCGGCAGGGCATCACCGCGGCGCGCGGGCAATATTTGCTGGCCAAGGCCAATGGCAAGCGCAACCTGACCGTGACCTTCGGCTACACCCACGTCAGCGCGGCCAACACCGGCAGCTTGACGTTCAACATGCAGATCCCCGTCTTCAACCGCAACCAGGGCAACATCGAGCACGCCGCCTATGCCCGCCTGCGGGCGCGGGACATGGCCGACGCCGCCCGCCAGTTGGCGCTGATGCAGGTGAGCCGGGCCTATGACGCCGCCCGCACGGGCGCCAGGGTGGTGCAGCTCTACCAAAGCGGCTACCTGAAGCAGGCGCGCGAATCGCGCAGCATCAGCTCCTACGCCTACACCCGGGGCGCGGTCAGCCTGCTGAACTTTCTCGACGCCGAGCGCAGCTACCGCAGCACCGAACTGGCCTACCGCCGGGCGCTGGCGGCCTACATGCTGGCGCGGGAGCAATTGAAGGAGATGGCGGGAACGAGGCACTTACCATGACCCAGCCGCACCGAATTCCGTGGCTCGCCGGCCGCTCGCCGAGGGCCCTGACCACCATCTTGGCCTTCGCCCTGGCCGCCGCGGGCACGCTGCTGCTGGCCGGCTGCGGCCACGATGCCAAGTCCGCGGGTCCTGCGTTCACCGCCACCACGACGGCCGCCGCGGCCAACGTGCATCCTTCGCTGTTCACCGTGCCGCGCAATCAATGGGGCCATTTGCAGGTGGTCACCATCGCGCCGACGACCATCACCCGCACGCTGCAACTGCCGGGCACGGTGGAGTACAACCAATTCCGCACCACCCCGGTGCTGACGCCGGTGGGAGGCCCGGTAGGGCGCATCCTGGCCGTGCCCGGCGAGTGGGTCCGCGCCGGCCAGCCGCTGCTGGAAGTCCGCAGTCCGGATTATTCCGGCGCGCGGGCGGCGTATCTGAAGGCCAAGGCCGCGGCGCAACTGGCGCGGGAGAACGAGCGCCGCGCCCAGGACTTGTACGAACATCACGCCATCGCGCAGCAGGCGCTGGAGCAGGCGCAGGCCAGCCAAGCACAGGCCGAAGCGGCGCTGCAAAACGCCATCGCCGCGCTGCACGTGCTGGGCGTCTCCAATCCCGCCAGCGCCGCCGGCCAAGCCTCGCCGGTGCTCCCCGTGGTGGCGCCGATCGCCGGCATGGTGGTGGCGCGCAACGTCGCCCCCGGCCAGCTGGTTTCCGCCGGCGGCCAGGTGTTCACCATCTCCGACATGGGCAGCGTCTGGGTGCAGGTGCATGTGTATGAGCGCCAGCTCGGCGTCATCACCGTCGGCCAGCCCGTGGCCATCACCGCCAGCGCCTATCCCGGCCGCGTCTTCCACGGCCGCATTTCCTACATCGGCGCCACCCTAGACCCCAAAACCCGTACCGTGCAGGCCCGCATCGTCACCGCCAACCCCGGCGCGCGGCTGAAGAATCAGATGTTCGTCACCGCCGTGGTCCGCGCCGGCGTCATTTCCCACGCCCTCACCGTGCCCAACTCCGCCATCCTGCGCGACAACGTCAACCATCCTTTCGTTTACCTCGCCACCGCCCGCCGCGGCCAGTTCCGCCGCCGGTTGGTGGATATCGGCCCCAGCCAGAACGGCCGCACGCAGATTCTTGCCGGCCTCAAGACCGGCGATCGCGTGCTGGCCCAAGGCGCCATCTTCATTCAGTTCGCCAGTCAGTTGCAGGATTAGCCTCCACCGCCGATTGCGATGATCCACCGCCTGGTCCAACTCGCCCTCCGCCAGCGCTTCATGGTGATCCTGATCGCCTTGCTGGTCGCCACTGGCGGCATCATCTCCTTCCGCCGCATGCCGCTGGACGCCTATCCCGACCTTTCGCCGCCGATGGTCGAGATCATCACCCAGTGGCCGGGCCACGCCGCCGAGGAGGTCGAGCGGCTGGTGACGCTGCCCATCGAGCTGTCCTTCAACGCCACGCCGCATATGGTCTACATGCGTTCGATCTCGCTGTACGGCCTTTCGGACGTGACCCTGACCTTTAAGAACGGCACGGACGTCTATTGGGCCCGCGACCTCGCCTACCGCCGCATGATGGAGGCCGCGCTGCCCGCCGGCGTGGTGCCCACCATGTCGCCCAACTCCAGCCCCAGCGACCTGATCTACCGCTACGTGGTCGAAAGCCCCGACCGCTCGCCGCAGGAGCTGAAGACCATCCAGGACTGGGTGCTGTCGCGCGATTACAAATCCCTTCCCGGCGTCGCCGATGACAGCGGCTTCGGCGGCACGGTGATGCAGTATCAGGTGCTGCTCAACCCCACCAAGCTCTACGGCTACGGCTTGAGCGTGGCCCAGGTGGACGCGGCCCTCGCCGCCAACAACGCCAACACCGGCGGCGGCTTCTATTCCCGCGGCGGGCAGTTCTACTACGTCCGCGGTATCGGCCTGGTCCGCGACCGCAAGGACATCCGCAACATCGTCGTCGGCAGCCACGACGGCGTCCCGGTCTACATCAAGGACGTCGCCAAGGTGGTCATCGGCCACGCCCCCCGGCTGGGCGAATACGGCTTCCAAAACAACAATGACGCCGTCGAAGGCGTCATCATGATGCGCACCGGCGATCAGACCCAGACGGTGCTGCATCGCGTCGAGGCCCTCACCCACCGCCTCAACCACGGGCTGCTGCCTCCGGACGTCAAGGTCCTGCCGTTCTACGACCGCATCGGCCTGATCCACCTGACGCAGCAGACCATCGAAGGCAATCTGCTGCGCGGCTTGATCCTGGTCTTCATCGTCCTGCTGTTTTTCCTGGTCAGCTTTCGCGCCGCGGTCATCGTCTCCATCACCATCCCCCTGGCGCTGCTGTTCTCCTTCATCCTGCTCCACGGCGAGGGCATCGGCGCCAATCTGCTCTCCATTGGCGCCATAGACTTCGGCGTCATCATTGACGGCACCGTCGTCATGATGGAGAACATCTTCCGCGAACTGGGCGAGCGCCAGGGCACGGACTACAACCTCTTTGAGGTGATCGCATCGGCGGCCAAGGAAGTGGACCGGCCGATCTTCTATTCCGTCGCCGTCATCATCGCCGGCTATCTGCCCATCTACGCGCTCACCGGTCCTTCGGGCAAGCTGTTCCATCCCATGGCCGACACCATGGTCTTCGCGCTGATCGGCGCCCTGGCCATCACCCTCACCCTGGTGCCGGTGCTGACCTCGTTCTGGTTCACGCACGGCGCCAAGGACAAAAGCACGCGCGTTTTCGAATGGATCAAGCGCTTCTACGCCGGCCGCCTGCGCTGGGCGCTAAAGCATCCCTGGATCATGGTCGGCGGCACGGTCGTGCTTTTCGCCGCCACCATGACCCTGGTGCCCACCATCGGCGGCGAGTTCATGCCCCATTTGGATGAAGGCGCGCTCTGGGTGCGGGCCACCATGCCGGATTCCATTTCCTGGCGCGAGGCCGCCAAGATCTCGCCCGAGATCCGCACCGTCCTGCGCTCCTATCCCCAAGTGACCTACGTCGGCAGCGAGCTGGGCCGTCCCGACGACGGCACCGACTCCACCGGCTTCTTTAATGACGAGTTCTTCGTCGGTCTCCGCCCCTACAACGACCCCACCTGGCAAAAGAGCGTGGCGCACAACAAGAAGGCGCTGATCGCCAACATGCGCCAGCGGCTCTCCGCCTTCCCCGGCATTATCGTCAACTTCACCCAGCCCGCCGAGGATGCGGTGGATGAGGCGCTGACGGGGTTGAAAAGCGCCCTGGCGGTCAAGATCTACGGCCCCAACCTGCACGTCCTCCAGCGCAAGGCGCTGCAAATCAAGCAGGTGCTGGCGCACGTGCGCGGCTTCACCTCGCTGGTGGTGATCCGCGAGCTGGGCCAGCCTAGCCTGTTGATCCGCATTGACCGCCGCAAGGCGGCGCGCTACGGCATCAACGTCGCCGACGCCGAGGACGTCATCCAAGCCGCCATCGGCGGCCAGGCCGCCACCCAGGTCATCCAGGGCGAAATGCTCTTCGACCTGGTGGTGCGCATGGAGCCGAAATACCGCCGGAGCGCCCAGGCGATCGGCAACCTGCTGGTCTCCGGATCCGGCGGCCGCCTCATCCCGCTCGACCAAATCGCCAGCATCAAGGAGCAAAACGGCGCCTCCTTCATCTACCGGCAAAACGGGCAGCGCTACATCGGCGTGCAGTACAGCGTGGTCGGCCGGGACCTGGCTCACGCCGTCGCTGCCGCGCGCGAGGCCGTGCGCCGGCAGGTGCGCCTGCCCTTCGGCTATCACGTCACCTGGGGCGGCGAATACGGCGAATATCTGGCCGCCAAAAAGCAGCTCTCCGTCGTCGGCCCGCTGGCCCTGGCCCTGATCTTCCTGATCCTGTTCTCGCTCTACGGCAACGTCAAGTTCCCGGTGGCGGTCTTCCTCAGCGTCGTCCTCACCGAGCCCATCGGCGCCGTCCTGGCCCTCAAGCTCACCCACACCCCCTTCAGCGTCTCCTCCGGCATCGGCTTCCTGGCACTGCTCGGCGTCTCCACAGAAATGGCTGTGATCATGGTCAGCTACGCCAACCAGCTCCGGCTGGAAGGCAAAAACATCGCCGACGCCACGCATGAGGCGGCCATGCTCCGCCTTCGCCCCATCTTGATGACCGCCCTGGTCGCCTGCCTGGGCCTGCTGCCCGCCGCCACCTCCTTCAACATCGGCTCCGACAGCCAGCGCCCCTTCGCTATCGTCATCGTCGGCGGCATGCTGATGCCCATGCTCCTGGGCTTCTTCATCTACCCGGTCTTCTACCAGCTCTTCGCCCGCGACGGCGACACGCTCAAGGTCTGACGCCGCGGCGGCGATTCCCGGCCCGCCCCGCGGCCGCGGCGCCAATCGCCGCTGGAGCACGGCGCCTAGAACTCGTTATCCTCAGTAGGCCGATCCTCATCCACGGCGCCCCATGCCCCCATCCGCCCCCCAGCCGCCCTCGCCCGCACTTATTCAGCAAACCCTGTCCGGCTGTCAGCGCGCCTTCGCGCTGAAGGCCGCCATCGAGCTGGATTTCTTCTCGGCCATCGCCGCCGGCGCCGCCACCGCCGCCGAGCTGGCGCAACAGCTGGGCATCGCCGAGCGCGGCGCCCGCATTCTCTGCGATTTTTTGGTCGTCGCCAATCTATTGACCAAATCCGGCAACCGCTATGGCCTCACACCGGATTCGGCAACCTATCTCGACCGCCGCTCCCCCGCCTATCTCGGATCGGTGGCGGAGTTCCTGCTGGGCCCGGAGCAGCTGCGCCGCATGGCCAACTTGACCGCCGCCGTCCGCGCCGGCGGGAACCAAGAGCCGCAGCCGATCGCCGACTTCCCCGGCTGGGTCACTTTCGCCCGCGCCATGGCGGCGTACATGGCCCGCCCCGCCGAATTGTTGGCCGAGCGTTTTGGCCCGGTGCATGGCCGCATCTTGGACATTGCCGCCGGCCACGGCCTATTCGGCCTGGCCTTCGCCCGCCGTTCTCCGTCGGCCGAGGTCTTCGCCCTCGACGCCGCGCCGGTCTTGGAAGTGGCGCAGGAAAACGCCGCCCGGGCCGGCCTGGCCGCCCGCTATCACCTGATGCCTGGCGACGCCATGCAAATCGCCCTGGGCGAGGACTATGCGCTGATCCTGCTGACCAACTTTCTGCACCACTTCAACGCCGCCGCCAACGTCGCGCTGCTGCGCCGCGTCCGCGCCGCGCTGGCGCCCGGCGGACGCGTCGTCACCTTGGAGTTCGTCCCCAACCCCGACCGCGTCTCCCCACCGCCCGCCGCGGCCTTCAGCCTCACGATGCTCGCCAACACCCCCGCCGGCGACGCCTACACCTTCGCCGAGTTTCAGGCCATGTTTTCCTCAGCCGGATTCGCAGCCATCGAGGAGCATTCGCTCGGCGAGAACATGGAAACCGCCCTGCTCGCCCGCGCCGGCTAGCGCCGCCCGCGGCGAACCCACCGCGATTCTTCGCCAGGAATAAACGCGCACCCCGAACCGGCCACACCGTGCCTACGGAATGGGGTGCAGCGCCGTTGCGCCGGCGGCTACGCCGTCCGCGGCGATGTGCGCATCGAAGCTGGCCAACGCGCCACCATGCGCCCGCGCCAGAGCCAGCAATCAGCTATCCGTAACCTGCGCCGGCCGCATCAGGCTCTCCTCGCGAAGCCACCGCCGGTCGAGCAGGGAAACGTCGTCCGGCCAGAATTCGTGGCCGCGCAAGGCGAGCAGCTCCGCCAGTAACGGCGCCACGGCCGCCGGCGACCCGAGAGAGTTCGGGTAGCGCGCATGGCCGATGATGCGCAGCACGCCATTCTCCGTGATCGGGCAGCTGGCCCAGGCTCGCCTGCCGGTGGCCGAAAACCAGCGGTGCGCCCGCTCGTGCGGAATGTGCGCCGGGTTCATCGGCGCGATCAGGACATTGATGTCCAAAAGAAACGCCACTCAGGGAAGGTCCTCGCGCAGCTCTTGGACCAGCTCCGAGCTGACCCGCCGCCCGCCCGGCCGCGCCGGCGGCAAGGGCACGCCGTTGCGCTTCCGGCGGCGGCCCGGCGCGAGTTGCAGCGCCTGCCGCGCCAATGTAGAGATCACTTCCCCGGCGGTTTTCCCTTGCAGGCGCGCCTTTTCCTTGGCCGCCTGCAACACGTCATCGTCATTGGCCAGGGTGGTGCGCATGCAGCAAGCAGCATGCATCCGATGCAGCGGTCCGGAAGCCCCCGGGATCTCGGGGAAGGTTCATCGCTGGGCCAAATCCTCGGCCGACGCGCCGCGTACCGGCTCCGCCGCCGCGGCTCGCGCCCGGCAATCGGCCAGCACCTGCGCCGGAATCAGCCGCCGCGCCAGCAGCAGCAGTCCGGGCAACAAAACGGCGTCGTCCAAAAAGCCGATGATCGGAATCGCGTCGGGAATCAGATCCAGCGGGCTGAGCAGGTAGACCAAGACGAAGCGCAGCAGCCACTTCGCCGCCCGCGGCGTGCGCGGGTCCGCCAGCGCCAGGCGATACACGGCAATTTCCCGCCGCAGCCGCCGCCATAGCCGCGTCCAGGGACGCTCCGGTTTGGCGCCCGCACCCATGCGGCCAGCTTAGCGCGGCGGAGCGGGCAGGGCGATAAGCGTCCACATGGCTTCGTTCCACCCCGAAGCCGCGGACGGCTTCGGGGGCCCGTAGGGCATTTCTAGGCGCCACGCTGCGCGTGGCCCGGGCTCGGGCTCCTCGCGTACATCCGTGTACGCTGCGGGCCCTCGCCCCGTCCCGCCTAGCCCTGCTCGCCATTTTGCGTGGCGCTCCGCTCCGTTGCGCCTGCCCGGCTCGGGCGTCGCTGGCCGGGCAGGGGTCGCCCGCGGAATTCCGTGGGCTTCCTTCCGCCTGCGCTCGTCCCTTGGCGCTCCGCTGCGGCATCCCGCTCGGTCTTGGCATCGCCCGGCTCCCGCGGCGAACTCGCGGGCGGCGGCGGCAGCTGAAAGAGGTCCGCAACGCCGGCCGCCCTCGGCGGCCGTCGCCCAGCAGCGGCGGCCAGCTGAAGCGCCCTCGGGCGGCTGAGCCGTCGGGCCTCGTTGCGCCGTCGGGTTACTTGCCGGTACACGGCGACGGCCCGGCCGGCCGCTCGCCCAAGATCAAATAGGTCTTCTTGTGCGTGCGGTCGGCGAATTCCACCTTCATCCGGTATTTGTCCAAGCGGTAGAAGACCGGCTGATCCAGCGGCAGCAGCCGCGCGTGATGGTCCTTGGGCCGGATGGTATAGAGCACATCGCCGGCGCGCAAGGTGTAATCCCGGCACAATATCATGCGGCTCTTGTGCCCGTTCTTGTAGCCGCAGCGGTCGGCCCGCATGCGCAACACCTGCGCACGGTGAAACGGCCGGTCATGCGCCAACAGCGGCAGCGCCAAGGCAGCGAGCAGCACCGGGGCTAGCATCGCGGGACGAAGGCGAAATGGTGTGGTCATTAGTGGCGTCTCCGGTAACAACCGTAGTCGGCGTAACTCCCGCCATTCCCCAGCATGCAATTCCGCAACCAGCCCTGCGGGCCCTCCCCGCCACCCGCAACTTGCTGATTCACCTAGGGTTACACTCAACGACGCGCAGAGCCGCTGGGGGCGCGGGCTGCAGCCAGGCGGCGCGGCGTGGCAATTTTTACTCACTTCGGCCGAATGGGCCGAGCGGCGCAGGGCAACGGCCCGGCTTGCGGTCGTCTCCAAACGGGAATGCCGTGCGCTCGAAAAGACGCGATCGTTTTGGGCAATGTCGCCCATGCCGTAGCTTCCAGCATTGTTCTCCGCCGCATGGGCCATCGCCGCTTGGCGTTCTACCTGCAAATGGAAGCCCTCGGCCTAATGGCCATCGCTTATCCGCGCCGCACCGGCCGGACCTTCCGCCGCTGGCCGCGCGCCATGGGCAAAGCCGGCTCCGCCATCGGCAAAGCGCTGGCCAGGACTGGCCACGCCCTCGGCCACCTCGCCGCCTAATCGCCACCGCGGCGGAAGCGGAGCGGCGGCGCGGGCGCAGCCCTGCTTCCCGCCCGCAGGGCGGCGGCGGCCGCCCTGCCGCGCTTAAAAGTGATACGCCAGCTTCAGCGTGTACGCCCGTGGAGTGACGTAGTGCGTTCCGCTGAAGGTAGACAGAAAGTTGTAAAGCGCGACCTTGTTGGTCAAATTGACCACCGTCGCCGTCAGGCTCCAATGATGCCCTTCGGCGGGAAATAGCCGATCGTCGCCAACCGCCATGTCAAACAAGCTCCTCGGGGCGATCCGCGGCGGATTGAAGTCGTCGTTTTCGGTATTTGGCGCGGGCAGGGAGATCAGCGTCGAGCCAAACTGCGCAACCGGGCAGGTCGCCGGCAGCGCCTGCGTCGGCGTGGCGTACTGCGTGCCGCAGTAGAATCCACCTTCATATTCCTGATCGGCGGTCATGGGAATGCCGCCGGCGCTGGGAACGATCATGGAAACGCTGGGCACGCCGTTGACCAGCACCGAGCCCAAGCAATTGTTGAACGCCTTGGTTCCATAGCAGGGCGCCGCGCCCGCCACCAAGCCGCTGTCGTAACGCCAATTGAAGCCGATCCACTCCCCGCCCGGCAATTCGTACTGCAAGTGGGCGGTGGAGTTGAATGCCTCATCGTGGTCAATGCGGAACACGCCGCTGGGCGCCGCCGGATTTTGTCCCGCCCCGGCCACCTGCGGCGTGAAGAAGCGCGCGGCGATGTGGGAAAAGTCAAAAAAGCCCGTGACGCCGTGATGCGGCAGCAGGGTGAACCGCCCCACGAAGCCCGGCGTCTTGGATTTAGCCCAGGCGATCGGGAACGTGATGGGCGTGTTGCCCAGCACGCTGAAGTCGTAGGCGTTGCGCGTGTAACTGGCCTGGTATTCGCCGTTAAACACCACCCAGCTGCCGAACTGCTGTTGCAGCCCCAGGTAGAAACTGTTGCGATAGCCGGGCAACACCGCGCTCAGGGAGTTGGACACGCAGCCCAGCATTGGGTTCAGCACCGGCGAGGCGCAGCCGACGCTGGACAGCACCAGGTTCTCATTGAACGGCGTCTCCAGCGTGCGCGCATAGGCGGCGCTGAGCACCGTCCCGGTGTTGAAGTGATAGGCCACGCCCAGCCGCGGCTCGGTCTGCGTCGCGCTGGTCAGGCCGTTGTAGAAATCCTGCCGCAAGCCCAGGTTGGCGGTCCAGTGGCCCAGGTGGACATCGTCCTCAAAATACAGCGCCTCTTCCTTGACGTCCGCCGTCCCGTTGAACGCATACAACCCCCCGCCGCGCGTCAGATCGTAGGGCAGCAGAGCGGAATCAAAGTACGGGTACAGCGCCGAGCCCGGCGCGTTGGGATTGGCGGCGATGTTGGGCTGATAGCCCGCCGCCGCGCATTGGCCCGGACTGGTGAACCCGTCCACCGGCACGTTGGCATCGCTGGCGGTGGTGGCCGTCAGGCAGGGGGCGTTGTAGGTGGGATCCACGATGCCCAGCCGGTCCTGTTCATTCAGAAACGTCTGCTCCACCATTACCCCGGCCAAAATGGTCTGCGCGCCGCGGCTGTAGGACCAGTTCAAATGCCCGCCTAGATTGGCCAGCGTCCGGTACTGCCCCACCGTTTCACGCTGTAGGCTTGGCGCGTTCAAATCCGCCAGCGGGTTCGGGCTGGGATAGTAATGGTAGCCGTCCCGCCGAAACCAGGCTTGCACCTCGAACAGCTGGTCGCTGCTGATGATGTGCGTCCAGCTGGGAGAAAAGTTGACCGTCTGGATCATGGACCGCTGGTTCGTCGGCCCCAGCGGCAGGCCGTTGGGGCCGTGGCTGCCCAGATGGAGGTTGTCAATCGCGTTCGGCGTTTGGAACCAGCTGCGCGTATATTCCATGTCCAGGTGGTACAGGTTGCTGTTGGAGCTTTGGAAATCCACCCGGTCGAAAAGATTTTCCTCATTGCCGTTGTCGTGCAATGCGGTGAACTGCGGCGGATCCAGGAACCGGGAGGTGTCCAGGCCGCTGGCGGAGAGAAAGTTGCCCCAGGTCTGCCCCCCATAGCCTAGGTCGAAGCTGGTCGTGCTGGTGCCGAAGCTGCCATAGGACACGGAGGCATCGCCATGCGGCTTGGTGTCGCCCTCGCCGGAGCGCGTGGTCGCCACGATCACCAGGCTGGTCTTATCCCCGTACTGCGCCGGCGGCGCTCCCTCGATCACCTTCAGCGTCTGCACCGCCTGCACCGGCAACTCGTTGGAGAAGACCTTGCTTTGCTGGTCGGTCACCGGCTGGCCGTCGATGGAAAACGAATTGTCGGCATGGTCTCCCATGCCGTGAAATAGCCCGTTGGAGTCCGCCGTAACCCCCGGCGCCGCCAGCGTCACCAGTGAGCTCAGCGACGACGATGCGCTCTCCAGCGGAATCTTGCTGAAGAGTTTGCGGCTGACGTCGAAATGCGTCGTAGCGGTGTTTTCGATCGCATTCGGCGTCACCGCCTCCACCGTTACCGTGCTCTTCGCCGCAGGCAATCGCAGCCGCACCGCCACATTCACCGCCAACGCGGAGTTCGCCGTGGCTGCGATGGTGGTCGTGGCGAAGCCCGGCGCCGCGACCGTCACTTGATATTGGTCCAGCGGCACGTTATCGAATCGGAATCGGCCGTCTTTGCCGGTCACCGCGGTCAGCGAAAAGCCGCTGGTCAAATTTGCAATGTGCACCCGTGCCCCGGCGATGACCGCGCCGGACGGGTCCTCGACCACGCCTTGCACCGTGGTCGAGTTGGCTTGCGCGCACAGCCGCGCCGGAATCAGCAGCAGCGCCAGCGCAGCCAGCCCGGCGGCCGACGACAAAGCGCAAAACGAAATAGCAGAGCGAACACACTTCATGGCCAAGATCTCCTCTTCCCTCGGCGCCGGGGAGCTGCGGCGCGCCGGCGAAATGCGCGGCATGACTGCGCTCGACGGCACGGGTGCAAGCACACCCAGTTAGCCGGAATGCGGCTCGGCCGCCGATTTTTGGACGCCCCGCGTGGCGGGGCTGCGGCCGGGCCTCGACGGCCGGCAACGGATGCCCGCCAATGCCCGGGGCATCTCCAAAGTTGCCGCGAACTGGCCTGCGCGCGACGGAGCCCGCATTGGGCTCGCCGTCAGGCGCGGCGGCGGTTCGGTTGGTGTGGAAAAACGCTAGGCGGAGAGGGGTTTGCTCGGCGGGGGCCGTATGGTCAACCGGTGGCAGACCGTAGTCTGCGCTCGCCACACCGGCGCCGCCACGGCCACCTCGCCGACGCGCGAAAAATAGGGCAGCCGCGCTACCGTAATCGGCATCGGCGCGGCGGTGCGGCTAACGTGGCAGAAGAAACACGGGGTTGCGGGATCGGTGCCGATATCGAGCGTGCTGTGAATGGCCCGGTGCGCGGTAATCGCGAACACCAACACCGCCGCCGCCACTGCCAACCGGCGGCGCCAGCGGCGCGTGGAGTTGCGGATGATCGCTACCGGCACACAGACACCTCAGGGATCGGACGTCCCGCGGCAGGCTGCGGTTTCCTAGATTCGCGGCTTCCTGGCGGATCGCGTGTCCGCAGCGCGTGCCAGCATGGATGCGCCCGCCGATGGGCGCATCCATGCCCCGGCCCTTCACCTCCCGCCAAAAGATGTACTCTGAACGCCATGAGCAAAGTGAGCCGCCGCAAGTGGCTCGGCTCCGCCCTGGCCGGCGCCGCCGCCTTGCCCGCCCTTGAACTGGACGCCCTGGACGCCCAGCCGCCCCGCCGTCAGCGCCGCCAAGTTCCCGCCACTGGCCGCGTCACGGTCCGCAACCGCATTCACCAATCCGTCGCCCGCTGGTGCTATCCCAAAATTGCTCTCGATGATCTCTGCCGCGCCGGCGCCGAGATGGGCCTGATGGCGATTGACCTGCTCAAGCCCGAGGATTGGGCCACGCCGCGCAAATATGGCTTGATCTGCGCCATGGGCTATGCCGGCGCCGATGACATCTATAACGGCCTCAACCGCCGCGCCAATCTCCCCGCCATCGAGCGCGCCTTCCGCAAGAACATCCCCCTCGCCGCCAAGCTCGGCGTCCCCTGCGTCATCTGCTTCGCCGGCGCCCGCAAGGGCCGGCCCGATGATGAAGGCGCCAACTACTGCATCGAGGGCCTGCGCCGCCTGACGCCCATCGCCGAGGACCACGGCGTTACCATCTGCATGGAGCTGCTCAACAGCAAAATTGACCACCCCGGCTACATGTGCGACCACACCGCCTGGGGCATAAGCGTCGCCCGCGGCGTCAATTCACCGCGCTTCCAGCTGCTCTACGACATCTACCACATGCAGATCATGGAAGGCGACTTGATCCGCACCATCCGCACCAACATGCCCTTCCTGGCCCATTTCCATACCGGCGGCGTGCCCGGCCGCCATGGCTTGAACGGCCATCAAGAGGTTCGCTGGGATGGCGTCATGCGCGCCCTGGTGGCGGAGAACTTCCAGGGATATGTCGCCCATGAGTTCATTCCCCTGGGCAATGATCCTTTAATGTCCCTGCGCCGCGCCGTGGCCCTGTGCGACGTCTAGCCCCCGGCGCCCCGACCCGGCGCCGCATAGCCGCACCGTAGAACAAGGAGAGACCGTACCGATGAATCGCCGAGACTTCCTCAGCCTAGCTGCCGTGGGCGCCGCCGGACTGGCCCTTCCCCGCCGTGCCGCCGCCCGCAATCCCTTGGTGCATCGCCT
>DAHUYO010000052.1 GCA_027315185.1 Acidobacteriota bacterium | reverse complement strand
CAAAGGCGCCCCATAGGTCTTCCAATTCCGGGGCCAACGAAGCGCCGCCGACCACAAAGGCCCACATGCGCACGCCAAAATGGCGGCGCAGCCGGCGCCAATGCCAGAAGCGCCAACCGAACCAATGTTGCCGCGTTTGCACCACGACCTCCGCAGGCGAGGGCGGGGCGTCCGCAACGGCCACCTGGAGCAGGGCCCAATCGGCGAGCAACTGCAACTGCTGCGGCACGCAGATCAAAAGCGAGGCGCGATGCCGCCGCAAAGCGCTGGTCAATGCTTCCGGCGTCTGCGAATCCACGAACACCACCCTCGCCTCAACCAAGGTGGGTACCAGCAGTCCGATTACCTGGCCAAAGAGGTGGCTGAGCGGTATGACATGCACGAAGCCAACGCGCAGCAGCGGCTTGATCCAGCGACGCACTTTACGCGCCTCGCTTTCGACCGAGCGCAAATTGGCCAGCACGTTGCCGTGGGTGATCATTACACCCTTGGGCTCGGCGGTCGTGCCGGAGGTGTAGACGATCTCCAACAGGGTATCCGGTGGCAGCGGCTCCACGGGCCGGCCAGCGGCTCCCGGGCGAGGCGTCAATCCGGCGATGGTTTCGAATGCCAAGGCGTCGAGGCCGCGAATCTGAGCGGTGAGTTCCGCGCAACGGGCGGTCGGTGCGATCACCACGCGGGCGCCGGTATGCGCTTGGGCGCGGGTGGCGTATTCGGCGGAGAAGGCCGCGTCCACCGGCACCAAGACGATGCCGGCCATGGCGCAGGCGTAGAACGCCGCCGCCCAGGCGGCACAGGACTTGCCCCAGACGAGGACACAGTCGCCCCGTTGCAGGCCGCGTCTCGCCAATTCATCCATGACGGCAAACGCGCGGCGCAGCAGCGACTGATAGGAGTGGCGGCGAACACGGTACAACTCCTGCTCAATCAGCAATGGGCGGCCGCCGAGGGTTTCCAAACCGGCGACGTAGGTCGAAAGTGAATCCAGCGCCATCGGCGAAGTCCCCCAGCCCCCCTAGGATAAAGCCACCGGCCCCCGCGTGGCGGGCTGCTGCGGAACAATTGCCCGCGGCGAGGGTTTGTGCGGCGCGCCACCCGGCCAGGCGCGGCCGCTTTTAGAGGGGGATTTTTGGCCATTCGCCCGCGGAAACAGCCTCTTCCCTGCCCGAGGCGGTGACAATCCCCGGCGGAGACGGGCAAAATAGACGGGAATATGCCGCGCGCGCGACGCAAACCGCTGAGCCGGCGCTTCCGCGAATGGCGCGGTGTCGCCCATGCGATGTTGCACACGGACCATCCCGTGCAGGTGCACATCGTACCCATGCGGCGCTGCAACCTGGCCTGCGCCTATTGCAACGAGTTCGACGACGTCTCCGCTCCGGTGCCGCTGGCGGAGATGGAGCGGCGCATTGATCATTTGACGGGGCTGGGAACCTCGCTGATCACGATTAGCGGCGGCGAACCGCTGCTGCATCCAGGCCTGGACGCGATAATTGCCCGCATTCGCCGCGGGGGGGCGCTAGCCGGATTGATCACCAACGGCTACTTGCTGGTGCGCGATCGCATTGAGCGGCTCAACCGTGCGGGCTTGGACTATCTGCAAATTTCGATTGACAACATCCAGCCCGACGACATTTCGAAGAAAAGCCTGAAGGTACTGGATAAGAAACTCCAACTGCTGGCCGAATACGCCCGCTTCGACGTCAATATCAACTCGGTCCTAGGCGCCGGCGTGCGGCGCCCCGAAGATGCCCTGGTCATCGCGCGGCGTGCCGTCGAACTGGGCTTTATCGCCACGGTCGGCATCATCCACGACGGCCATGGCCAGTTGCGGCCGCTCAATGCCGGCGAACAAGCCATCTACGAGCAGGTCAAGCGTTTAGGCAAACGTCATTACGCGCGTTTCCACCAATTCCAAGACGACATCGCGCGCGCCGAACCGCACGACTGGAAGTGCCGCGCGGGAGCACGGTACTTATACGTCTGCGAAGACGGCCTGGTGCATTATTGCTCGCAGCAACGGGGCTATCCGGGCATTCCCGTGACCCAATACGGACGCGACGATCTGCGGCGGGAGTACCGCACTGCCAAGCCCTGCGCTCCGTATTGCACGGTGGCCTGCGCGCATTACACCTCGGTGCTGGATCAATGGCGGGATCCGCAGCACGCGCCCGCGACCGCAAGCATGGCGGCGGAAGCGCCGGCAGCGGCGGAGTTGGTGCAAATCGGCGGCGCGAGCGAACGGGAATAGGCTCCCGAACTGGGGGTTAGGTTCTGGGTTTAGCCGCCGCGGCGGCGTTCATGCTTGCAAGCCGAGAAGGCGGCGCAACAGAACCATTTGTCCGAGATGGTACGCCGTGTGGTCCAAGCAGGCCAGCGCCTGGCGCATCACGGTGCGCGGGGGCGCGTTGGGAGGATCGCTGGGAGAGCGCGCGGCCAGGGGAGCAAATAAATCCGTGGCGGGGTCCCGGATCAGCGCAGCGAAGTCATCGAGAAGCCGGCGGCAGGAAGCGCAGCTCGCCTGCCAGGCGGTCTCGCTGGGGGGCTCCGATTCCGCCGGCCAATACCCGTCGGGAAAGGGCGGCTCCACGTAGTCCGGCCGGCGGCAGTAGTCGAGGAAGTCCTGGAGGCACAGGCGCTGGTGTTCCAATAACCGCCAGAGGGTAAAGGGCTGGCCCGGCGGCCGCGCGCCGCGCAACGCGGCGGGCACGTCCGCCAATGCGGCATCCAAGCCGATATGCACCTGACGGTCTTCCCAAGATGCGAGGAGTTGGCGTTTGAGCGCCGTTTGCGCGCCAAGCGCGGGTGACGGGGGTGGCGGGGAGAGGGGCATAGCCTAGTATCACCAGGGAACCCGAATAGCTATACTGGGGCGCTATGAACCGGCGGGAACTCTTGTTCGGGGCTCTGGCGATACCGGCGGCGGCGGTGCTCCGCCTCCAGCGGCATGGGGCGGCCCACGCTTTGGATGAGCCGTCCGGGGTGATTCGCGCCGGCGAGATCCCGCCCTGGAAGGTGAACCAGGCGGGATATCTGCCCGGCGCGGCGAAACGGGCCATGCTGACGCTGCGGCCTCCGGCCGCGGGGTTCGAGCTGACATCCGCGGAGAACGATACGCCGGTGTACCGCGGCCGCCTGGCGCCGCCGCGGCGGGACGATGACTCCGGCGATTGGGTGCAGGACGCGGACTTCAGCGCGTTCCAGAGCAGCGGCCGCTTCCGCTTGCGCGCCAACGGCGCCGCGGCGAGTTTCCCCTTCGCAATTGGGGCGGGAGTTTACGAGCCGGTGTTTCGGCTGGCGGCACGGTTTTTTTACGGCCAGCGCTGCGGGACGGCGGTGGCCCTGGGCGGGCGCTTCGCCGCCTATCAGCATCCTCCATGCCACCTGCGGGCAGGGTACGATCCCAGCTCCGGGCGGCGCGGGACCAACCAGGACCGGGGCGGCTGGCACGACGCCGGGGATTATGGGCGCTACCTCGTCAACGGCGGCATCACGACCGCGACGCTGATGTGGGCGGCGGAAATGTTCCCGGCGGCGCGGCGCGTGCGATTGGACATTCCGGAAAGCGGCGCAGGCGCACCGGATTTGCTGCATGAAGCCCGTTGGAATTTGCAGTGGATGCTCTGCCTACAGGACCGGGACGGGGGCGTATGGCAGAAGCAAACCAGCAGGGTATTCGCTCCCTTCATCATGCCGCAGGACGACCGCATGATCAGCTACGTGATCGGGACCGGAGAGGCTCCATACAAGAGCACGGGCGCGACCGCCGGCCTGGCAGCAGCGGCGGCGATCGCAGCACGGTTGTGGCGGCCGTTTGACCCGGCATTTGCGCGGCGGTGCGAAACCGCCGCGCTGGAGGCTTGGCGTTGGCTGCGCCGGTTCCCCGACGTTACGTTTCGCAATCCTCCCGGCATTCATACCGGCGAATACGGCGACCCGCAGCTCGGCGATGAACGATTGTGGGCGGCGGCGGAGATTTGGCGCGCAACCGGCAATGAGGAATGCCATGCCTATTTCCGGGAGCATTATGCTCCCTATGCCGCTCAACTGCCCCGCTTTTCACCACCGAGCTGGGGCGAGGTGGCGGCGTTGGGACTGTGGAGTTACGCGCTGGCGGGCAAAAGCCGCGGACCGCGGCCCGACCCCTCCATCGCCGCCGCCATCGAGGACGCGACGGGGGCAGCCGCGGACGCCCTCGTGGAGAGGACGGCCGGCAACGGCTACCGCATTCCCCTCCGTGCCCGGGATTACGTCTGGGGATCGAATGGCATTGCCGCCAACGCGGCCATGCAGTTGCTGATCGCCCACTGTTTGCGCCCGCGTCCGGCGTATGCCGAGATGGCGCTGGAGACGCTGCATTACCTGCTGGGCCGCAATACCTTTGCCCTATGTTACCTGACCGGAGCGGGCAGCCGGGCGGTGCAGCGGCCACATCACCGGCCCAGCGTAGCCGACGGGCTGGCCGCGCCCTGGCCGGGCATGCTAGCCGGAGGGCCCAACCGCTGGCGGCAGGACGCCGCGATGCAAACCTTCCTGCCCGCCAATTTGCCCCCGGCGCGCAATTACATGGATAACCACGCGGCGTATTCCTGCAATGAAGTGGCGATCAATTGGAATGCGCCGCTGGTTTTTGTGCTCGCCGCCAATCTGCGCGAGTCGTAAGGAGCGCTCCCACGAACGGCCGGCGGCCGGGCGGCGCAGCCGATTTCGCGGACCCGGACCGGCGCGTGCAGCGGCATTGGGGCGGGCGGCATCGGATGCGATATGCTCGCGCCGCTGTGGACCAGCCTGCTCTCGCTGTGGTTTATCCTCTGGGGACTAAACCTGATTTCGCGGCCCTGGGTCAACGTGCTCTTGTACGGCGGACTGGCGGCGCTATTGATCTCGGTCGTCACCAGCGTGGAAGAGGGTGACGCGCCGGCGCCGGCCGAACCGGAGCCGGGGCCGGTCGCAACCGCTAGAATTTCGTTACTTCGGTGAAGTGAAAATCCCGGACCTTGAGCGCCGGAACCACCATGTCGAAGCTTTCTTCTCCGCTGGCGCGGACGGAAGGCCCAAGCAGCTCAACGTTTTGCAGCAGTTCAATCACGCTTTGATTGAAGCGGAAGTTGCGAATCCCGCCGGCAATGCGCCCATTCTCGATGCGGAAGGTGCCGTCGCGGGTCATACCGGTCAAGATCTTGCGATAGGGGTCCACCTCGCGGATGTACCAAAGCCGCGTGACGAGGATGCCCTTCGGCGTGGAGGCGATCATTTCCTGGGTGCTGACGTCGCCGCCGGCAACCACGATATTCAGCGGGGCTTCGCCGTATTCGTTGGGCAAGGGGAAACCATGACCGGTGGGACGGGCGCCGGCGGCGGGCTGCTCGCGCTGCATGCGCGCCGCGGTGGGACGAGCGTAGACAAGGTTCTTCACGACGCCGTCTTCCACCAGCGGCACGCGGAGGCGAGGCATGCCCTCGCCGTCAAACGGCGCACCGGACTGTAGTGGGTGGGAGACATCGTCGGTGACCTGAATATTTCTTCCGAAGAGCTGCTGACCCAAGCGGCCGGTAAGGCAACTGCGCTGGTCCAAGACCGAAAGGCCACCGAAATCCCAGAACAAAAAGCCCAGCAGGTCGAGCACCGCGGCAGGCTCAAGAATCACGGTGTATTTGCCCGGGGCCCATTCCACGGGATTGGCGCTGGCTTGCGCCTTTTCACAAGCGGCGCGGGCGCCGGCGGCGGGATCCAAGGCGGCAATGTCCGGGGAGTTGCCTTTGGCCCAACCGGAACTGTTGGCGGCGAGCATGGTGACGGAATACTCGGCGCTGGTTTCTTGATGAAACGCCTCCAGTCCCCGGGAGTTGGCCATGGCAAAAGCGGTTTGGCTATTGGCCATGACGCCGGCGGTAGTCATGCCCGCGGCGTCGGCGACGGCGACCATTTGGCGGACGAAATCCGCGCGGTCGGCGGGACTGAGGGCGGCCGTGGCGGCAATGGAACGCGCGACTGACGGATAACTCTGCGGCTCGGGCAGTGGAAGCAAGTCGGGATCCGGGGCCTGAAGCCGCGCCAGCTCCAAGGCGCGGTCCGCGGCGGCGGAGATGCCCTCGGCGTCCAAGCGATTGGTGGTGGCGCGGGCGGTCCGGCCTTGCCAGATGGCGCGCACGGATAATACCGTCTGCTCCTCGGCAACGTTTTGATGAATCGCGTTGTTGGCGAAACGCGTCAGCGCGGAAATGGCGGCATGCAACGTGACTTCGGTGGCATCGGCGCGGCTGGCCGCGAGCGCCTGGGCAAGGATCTCCCGGGCGCGAGCGCGATCCAGGTCCAATTGCGGAGCGGCGAGGTGTTCAGCGGGCATGGCGCATTCTCCGGTTAGCTGCCCGCGGCGTAGGCGCCGCCGATCTTAACGTTGCGGAAGCGGGCGGGGGCGGCGCCGTGGCCGGTGCCCATGGTTTGCTGCGGCTGGCCCTTGCCGCAGTTCGGCGTGCCCCACAGCGTCCAGTGGTCGCGGGAACAAATGGCGTCCATGGAATTCCAGAACTCCGTGGTGATGCCGGAATAGCTGGGGTTTTTGAGCAGACGGACGCGCTTGCCGCCGCGAATCTCCCACCCCGCTTCGCAGCCGAACTGGAAATGGTAGCGCTTGTCGTCAATGGACCAACTGCGATTGGTCTCCATATAGACGCCGTCGGCGGTATCCGCGATCAGATCCTCCAGGCCGAGGGGGGCCTCGCCGGGCAGGATGCTGATGTTGGTCATGCGAATCAGCGGTATGCGGTTCCAACTTTCGGCGCGCATGCAGCCGTTGGAGCGGGTTTGGCCGATGGCGTGAGCGGTCTCCCGGCTGCTGATGTATCCCACGAACCGGCCTTCGCGGATGATATCGGTGCGCTGGGCGGGAACGCCTTCATCGTCGAAGGCGAAGGTGCCTAACCCGGGACCGTGATCCAGCGTGGCGTCGGCGACAACATTCACCAAATTGGAGCCGTACCGCAGGGACCCCAGCTGATCCAGGGTCAAAAAGCTCATGCCGGCGAAATTGGCTTCGGCTCCGAGCACGCGATCCAGTTCAATGGGATGACCGATGGACTCGTGGATTTGCAGCCCCAACTGGGAACTATCCAGAATGACCGTACCGGTAAGCTGGGGACACTGCGGCGCCTGGTGCAACGCCACGGCTTCCTCGCCAACGCGGCGAGCGTTGTCCAGAAGGCGAAGGCTGTCGATCAGCTCGTAGCCGCGGAGCTGGAACTGGCCGCCGAAGGAATTGGGATAGGAACGGCGCTGAATTTCGCTTTCGCTAAACGAAGTGGCGGCGTAGCCGGCGCCGCTCAATACCCGCGTCTGGTCGATTTCCGAGCCGATGGAGGAGACAAACAGTTGCCGGATGCGGCGAAAATCCATCTCCGCTTCCGCCAAGGTGACGCCGGAAACGGAGCGCAGTTCCCGATCCACGGCCAGCAGCAACTCCAAATTGCGGTCCACCGGAATGGCGAACGGATCCTGCTCACACGGGGAATGCCAAACCGCCTGGTAGGCGTCCACGGGAGCCAGGCGCAGCGGCTGGCGCCGCACCTGGGCGGAGGCGCGAGCAATGGCCACGGCGTGGACGGCAGCGCGATCTATGGAGGTGCGGGCCAGGCGATCGGTTGCGGCAAAGCCCCAGGCGCCGTCCACGATGACGCGAATGCCCAGCCCCAACGTCTCATTGTCGGCGACGGTGCCGGCCTTGCCGTTCTTGGTGGAGACGGCGCGATGCCGTTCGGAGATGATGCGGACATCGGCGTAACTGGCGCCGCGCTGAACGGCGGTATCCAGCGCCCAGCCGGCCCAATCGCGGCCCCAACGATCCTTGCCTGGCATGCAATCTCCGGCTGCGAATTAGCGCGCCGCGCCCGCCAACGCCCCGCCGCGAACGCCCGCCGCGGCCTTCAGCGCCTCGGCCTGGTCTTCCCGCTCCCACGTGAACTCCGGCTCGGTACGGCCGAAATGGCCGAAGGCGGCGGTCTTCTGGTAGATGGGACGGCGGAGCTGGAGGGTTTCAATAATGGCGCGGGGAGTGAGCTTGAAGACCTGCCGCACGGCGGCGGAGATCTTGTCCTCGGGAACGGTTCCGGTGCCGAACGTGTCGACGAGAACCGAAACCGGCTCGGCAACGCCGATGGCATAGGCCAACTGAATCTCGCAGCGGCGCGCCAAGCCGGCGGCGACGACGTTCTTGGCAATGTGGCGGGCCATATACGCGGCGGAGCGATCCACCTTGGTGGGATCCTTGCCGGAAAAAGCGCCGCCGCCATGTCGGCCCATGCCGCCGTAGGTATCCACGATGATCTTGCGCCCGGTGACGCCGGTGTCGCCCATGGGCCCGCCGATGACGAATCGGCCGGTGGGGTTGATATGGTATTCCGTCTTTTCGTCCAGCATTTCCTTGGGCAGCACGGGCGCCACCACCACTTCGCGGACGGCTTCGCGCAACGCGGGAGTGGAGACCTCTTCGGCGTGCTGCGTGGAAACAACGACGGCGTTGATGCGCACGGGCCGGTCCCCGTCATATTCCACCGAGACCTGGCTCTTACCGTCGGGACGCAGGAACTCAAGTTCGCGGCGGCGGCGGACGTCCGACAAACGCCGGGTGAGGCGATGCGCCAAGGCGATCGGCAGCGGCATCTTCTCCGGCGTCTCATCACAGGCGTAGCCGAACATCATGCCCTGGTCGCCGGCGCCATCGCGGTCCACGCCCATGGCGATATCGCCGGACTGCTCATGCACGCTGATCAAAACGCCGCAGGTAGCGGAGTCGAAGCCGAAGCAGGCATCGGTGTAGCCAACCTGGCGCACCGCCTGCCGCGCGACTTGCTGGTAGTCAATTTTGGCGTTGGTTGTGATCTCGCCCGCCACGACGATCAAACCGGTCGTGAGCAGAGCCTCACAGGCCACGCGGCTTTGCGGATCTTGGGACAAGGCCGCATCCAGCACCCCATCCGAGATCTGGTCGGCAATTTTGTCGGGATGTCCTTCGGTGACCGATTCAGAGGTGAATAGCCGGCGATGAGGCACAGTGTCGAGTCCTTTGTGTGATTGGATAGGGCGCTGGCGACGGCTGCCCGCCTTCTAGCATAGTCGCACGAACCGGCCTGCCGGCGGGATAAAAAGGCGCAACCCGATGGGCGACGCCAGCGCCACGATGCGGCTCGGAAATATGGCGCTCCGGACCGTCAGGGAGCCGCCGGCTAATAGCGGCTGGGATTGAGAAATTCGTTCAGATTGATGGACTTCCAATCGCCGCGTTCAATCATGGCGCGAATTTCGCCCGGCGACTTTCCCTTCTTGGTTTCCAAGTAGGTGAAGATGCCTTCCATGAGGCACGTTTCACAGACCGAGGCGTGGGTGCCGGCGTAGCAGCTGTAAAGGCTGGTGTGGCCCAGCGTCTTGTCGCAACGGCAGTAGCAGGGCTCCTGATACAGCACGTTCTTGATCTTGGCCGCCATGGCATAGGCGGTCTGCACGCGGGGGTCGGTGAAATCACTGGCGGGCAGCGTGGCAGGCAAGGGCGCGTGGGGCGGGGCGGCGTGGTAGGCCGGGATCCCGGGGAGGCGAACCACGGGCGGCTCGGCGGGGTGGCTGTGGGCGGCGAGCTTTTTGGCCTTCGGCTTCGCAGGCTGCTGGGCGGCGGCGCCGGCCGCCAAAAGCAGGAGCAAACCGGCCAGGACCACACTGGATGGAAGAGATTTCCGCCTAATAGTCACGCTTTCGCCTCCTTCTAATATCAGTTGTGCTCGCGCACCGGAGCGAAATCCGGGTTCCCTCAATTCTACGTCCCTTTGCAGGCGGTGAGAGGCAAGGCGGGGCAGCGGAACGGGTGGGGAGTGGTCGGGCGGAGGTTCCAGTCGCAGGAACGCGCCTTTTGCTCGGGGAGCAAAGCAGGCGCGGAAGGCCGGGAAATTCCCCAGCGCCGCAGGCGCGCTGGCAATCACTGCGGCCCGCCGTCCAGCGAAGCGGCGCGGCCCCCAAACCGCGGGTCCCCAACGCGTAGCGGCGCGCGTTGGGGTGGGCAGCAGCGCTGGGGCCAGCGCCAAGCAATGTTCGCGGCGAGCGTGGTATTGTCGGGGTAACAGCGGACGGTTCGCGCGCAATGGGCGAGCCAGGTCCAGCCCAAGGGCGAGGGCGGCATGCAGGCTCTGGGAATCGGCAGGGGTAGTTGGGGCGGTGACGGCGCCGCCTGCGAGAATTCGCGGGCCTGGCCGCGCGGATCCTGCCACGTCAAACCTGGGCCAACGACGGGCTTGGAGCAAATGCGGAAACGCCGGCGCCCGCGGTGGAACCTCTGGAGAACGCGGGGCGTTCCCCGGCGAACCGGCGGCCACGCCCGAGTGCCGCTGGCGGCAGTGGTGCTGATGCTGCTGGCGGTGGCAGCGGCGGCGCAGCAAGTGCATATCCGGCCGCTCATCAATCCTCCCGCTCCCCCTCCGGCCAAAACCGGCAACGCCGCCAAGGCAGGCACGTCCGGGGAGATGAAGCCCAACGCACCCGTCAATCTGAAAATGAACGTCAACCAGGTGCTGGTGCCGGTCACGGTCACGGATCCGATCGGGCGCCTGGTGACGGGATTGTCCAAGCGGCAATTCACGGTTTACGAAGACCATGTGAAGCAAAAGATCAACACGTTTTCGACCGACGACGCGCCGATTTCCGTGGGGATTGTCTTCGACAGCAGCGGGAGCATGGCGGACAAGATCGAGAAGAGCCGCGAAGCGCTGGACGCCTTCTTTCAAACGGCTAATCCACAAGACCAATTCTTTATCGTGGATTTTTCCGCCGAGCCGCATTTGCTCGGCGGCTTCAGCGACAATCCCAACCGGCTGCTCAACCGCATCGCCTTTATCCCCGCGCATGGCCGGACGGCGCTGCTGGATGCGATTTATTTGGGCCTGGACGAGATGCGGCAGGCGAGCCACAGCCGCAAAGCGCTGCTGATCATCTCCGACGGCGGGGACAACCATAGCCGCTTCACGGACGCGGAAATCCGAAACGTGGTGCGGGAAAGTGACGTCGAAGTTTATGCTATCGGTATCTTTTCCCCCGTGGGCGACCGGTACACGCCGGAGGAACAGGAAGGTCCGGAACTGCTGAGCGACATTTGCGCCGAAAGCGGCGGACGAATGTTCACTGCGCGGGACGTTGACGAGCTGCCCGACATCGCGGAGAAGATCGGCGAGGAGCTACGCAATCAATATCTATTGGGCTATATTCCCACCGATCAACAACGGAACGGCAAATGGCGCAAGATCCGCGTGAAACTCCATCCTCCGCCTGGCCTGCCACCCCTGACGGTCTCCGCCAAAGCCGGCTATTACGGGCCGCATTGATCCGCGCCGCGGGCGCGCTCGCCGGCATGCTAGTGATGGCGACGTTGGCGCGGGGACAAACGCAGGGAGCGGCGCGGCAGCGGCCGTACGTATTTCGGGCGCAGTCCTCGGAAGTTCTGGTTCACGTCACGGTGCTGAACAAGAAGGGGCAGGCGGTGAACAATCTGCCCGCCGCCGACTTCCAGGTCTACGACAACGGAGCGCCGCAACATGTGGACTTCTTCACCCACAGCGACGCGCCGATTTCCTGCGGGCTGCTGATTGACAACAGCGGCAGCATGCGGGGCAAGCGCGCGGCGGTGATCGAAGCCGCGCTGAACTTCGTGCGCGCGAGCAATCCGCGGGACCAAATCTTCATCGTCAACTTCAATGACGAATATTACTTGGACCAGGACTTCACCAGCTCCATCGCCAAGCTGAAGGAAGGCCTCGCCCATATCCAGGCCAATGGGGGCACGGCGCTTTACGACGCCATCGTCGCCTCGCTATACCACCTGAAAAAAGGCACGCGGCAGAAGAAGGTGCTGCTGGTCATTACGGACGGGGCGGATGACGCCAGCCGCTACACGCTGGAGCAAACCGTGCGCACGGCGCAGGACATGCACGGGCCGCTGATTTACTGCATCGGGTTGACCTATCATGACCTCGACCGGGGGCGAGCGAACCGGGCCCTAAAGCGGCTGGCAAAAGCCACCGGTGGCATGGCTTACTTTCCCAAGAACCTGAAGCAGGTCAATGCGATCACGAACGCGGTGGCGCTGGCGATTCGGGAGCAATACACGATCGCGTATCGCCCCAGCCAGAAGCAGCCCGGTTTCCATTCCATTCGGGTCAAGCTGCATGGCAAGCACACCGGCGGGTTGCGCGTCTACGCGCGCACGGGCTACTACGAATCTGGCCCCGGGGCCAGCGCATCCGGCGAACAAGGTTCCGTGCAGCGCTGAGGATCCGCCGCGGCGATGGCGGAAACCGCCGCTGGCTCCCGCCAGGGTGAGGGGAAGCGGCCGCAAGGCGGCGCAGTCGGCTAGACTGGGCGCGTGCGGCGAAACATCGCGGTTATCGGCGGCGACGGAATCGGGCCGGAGGTGGTTGCAGGGGCTCAGGCGGTACTGGAGACCGCGGCGCCCGGAGCATTGCGGTTTACCGCATTCGATTGGGGGGCGGAGCGGTTCCTGCGCGACGGGGTAACGCTGCCGGCAGACGGGCTGGCCACGATGCGCCAGTTCGATGCCATCTTGTTTGGGGCCGTCGGCGACCCGCGCGTGCCCAGCAACCGGCATGCGGCGGAGATTCTGCTGGGAATGCGGTTCGGGCTCGACCTATACGCCAATGTGCGGCCAGTGCGGCCGCTGTTGGAGCGGCTGTGCCCATTGAAGGTTGGCGGCGGCAAGGTGGACTTCGTGGTGGTCCGGGAAAACACGGAAGGGCCCTACGTCAGCATGGGAGGGCGTTTCAAGCCCGGCAGCGGCGACGAGGTCGCGACGGAGACGGATATCAACACCTATCGCGGGGTCGAGCGGGTGCAACGGTATGCGTTTGAACTGGCGCGTGGGCGCCGGCGGCGGCTGCACCTGGTGGATAAGGCCAACGCTCTGATCCATGCCGGAGCGCTATGGCGGCGGGTCTTCGCGGAACTGCAATCGCAGTTCCCCGACGTAACGGCGAGGGCGATGTTCGTGGACGCGGCGGCGATGCAGATGGTGCGGGAGCCGGAGCAATTCGACGTGATCGTCACCAACAATTTATTCGGCGACATCCTGACCGACCTGGCGGCGGCGCTGCAAGGGGGGCTGGGCATGGCGGCGAGCGGAAATTTGCATCCCCAACGGGAGGGGGCCGCACCTGGCGGGCCGGGGCTGTTCGAGCCGGTGCATGGCTCGGCTCCGGCGCTGGCGGGAAAGGACCAGGCCAACCCGATGGGAGCAATGCTGAGCGGGGCGATGATGCTCGACCAGCTCGGAATGACGGCGGAAGCAAAGCGGGTGGAGCAAGCCGTCACGGCGGCGCTGGCGGCGGGGGAATGCACGGCCGATGTGGGGGGCACGATGGGAACGCGGGCGGTGACGGAAGCGGTCGTCCGGCGGCTGTAGCGGAGCTGCGGTCGTGCAACGCTAGGCACGGTCCAACAGCCGCAGATTTCTTCGCCATCGGGCCTGCCGCAAGTTAGCGCGCCCCGTGGGACCCTTTGTCCGGCTTCGCGGGCCTGGCCCTCCGCTTCTCCGCCGCCAGTGCCGCCTTCGCCTGCCTCAGCGCCGCCCCACCGAACTGATTCCAAGGGACGAACCGAAGGAATTCCCTTGGCCGCTCTTTGAGTTGGGACGCCAGCGACTGTGAAAACAGCGGTGCGAGCCGGAGCGCTGTGTAGCCTTGGCCCACATAGCCCCCTTCCCACGCCGCCTTGTAGCCGAACATCTGCGACGCCGCAAAAAATCCCGGCAGGTATTTCGGATGCGCCGCGGACAGCTTCGCCACGACCGCGAAATAGGACCGAAACAGCTCCGCGTTGCCGGCCGCGCCGCCGTTCCGGCAACCCACCATGACCAGTTCATCCTTCGGGTAAACGGTATTGTAGGTGCCCGTGATGTCCCACGCGGTCTCAACCCCCGGCATGCTCGTGAGCCACACGAACGACATAAGGTCGCCGATCCCGCGCGGCATGGAATTCAGCAGGGCGTGCGCCCCGCCGGGCGCCCCAAGCTGGTAGAGGCGCAGCGATCTAATCGCCTCCTCCGAATAGCCGTCGCAACCCGCGTGGAACGCTTTTTCTAGCGCCGCCACGCTCGGCGCTTTCCCGAGCTGGTAAAACCGCAGGCAACGGTCCCGCGCCTGGCACGGGTCCTGGGCCCGCTTCGTCTTCGCCTCCACCTGCGCCATGCACAGCGCTTGCAGGCCAAACGCGAACGCGACGACCCACGCCCACCGCGCTCCTCGACGCCGACGCCTATCCATCAGTGACTTCCTCCATTCGGACTCCCGTCAACGCGCTCATGCCAATTCTCGAGCTGTGGTTGCGCTAGGGCCGCCGCGATTTCGGCGGCTGACTCCCAAGTTTGCACCGAGCGACCTTTGGAGTTGTGCATCTGGCGCCTTGGAGGCCCACGCGGGCTCTTATGCTCGCTGTTACCGGCGCCGCGGTCTGCCCTCTGACCTGGCGCAAATTACCGCGCCCCGCCGGGGACCTTGCCCGGCTTTGCGGGCGTAGTTTTGCGCTTCTCCGCCGCCAGCGCCGCCTCCGCCTGTTTTAGAGCCGGGCCGCCGAGCTTGACCCAGCGGGCATATGACTTGAAATCCTTTGGCCGCGCCTTGAGGATGCCGGCGAGGAGCCGCGAAAACATGGGGTCCACCTCCACCGGCGTGTAGCCATGGCCCTCGTTGAGCGAGTCCCAATCCGCCTTGTAGCCGAACAGCTGCGAAACAAGGAAAAATCCTGGCAAATATTTTGGGTGCGACACAGAAAGCCCTGCAACGGTCGCGAAATAGGCTCGGAACTCTCCCATGTTTCCGGCTGGGCCCGTGTCATGACAGCCTTTTCGCGGGAGCTCGTCCATAGGACGAACCGTACCGTAGAAGAACTCGAAATCGCCCACGGTCTCAAAGCCCCCTGAACCCGTCATCCACAGCAGAGACATAAAATCGCCGATTCCGCGCGGCATGGAGTTCAGCAGCGCCTGCGCGCCGCCCGGCGCCCCAAGCTGGTAAAGGCGCAGCGCATGAAATGCCTCCTCCGGGTAGCCGTCGCAGCCCGCGTGGAACACCTTTTCTAGCGCTGTCACGCTCGGGGATTTCCCGAGCTGGTACAGCCGCAGGCAGCGGTCGCGCGACTGGCATGGGTCAGGGGCCACCTTCTTCGCCCCTGTCTTTGCCGCGCAGAGCGGTGGCAACGTCAGCGCAACCACCACGCTCCACACCCACCGCGCTCCTCGACGCCGACGCCTAACCATCTGTGGCTCCCTGCATCTGGGTTCCCGTCAGGATGCTACCAGGTCTCGAGCCCGTCAGGCCGACTGTAATCAAAGCTCCACGCCACGCGCCTGGCCCATGTGCGGCGGGGGCCGCGCGCCGCCATATCGGTCAGCGCCCCTGCGGCTTCCAGCGGTTTAAAAAGCGAATGAGATCCTCCGGGCCGAGCGCGCGCGCGGCCTGGAACTGGCCATCCCGTTGGCTGTAGAGGAGCTGGCCATGGGAATTGAGGACGGCGAGGGCGGGGATGCCCTTTTGCAATGGAACCTGGTACTGGGCGGCGATGTCGAGGTGCTTATTGAACTCGCCGACATTGATGTCCACCATCTCATAGGCGGAATGGAAAAGCGGCGCCAGGCTGGAATGGCGCAGGGCGAGATCCAAGACGTGACAGTCGTAACACCAGTTGGCGCCAAAGATGAGCAGGACGCGTTTATGATCCTGGCGCGCGCGGGCGAGGGCACGGGCGATGGCGGCACGGGGCGAGACGTTTGCTGGGAAGATATCCCCGGCCAGTGAGTCCGGCTGACGCAGGCGTGACAGGTCGGTACGGCTGCCGCCAATGATGCGCCAACCCACGGTTTCACGACGCCAAAGCTGGGAAACGAACAAATAAAAGGAACGTGGCCCGGCAGGCGTCTGGACGCGCAAGGCGGCTTGGAAATACTCCTCCTGGAGACGGGGGAAGACGCGGCGCTGGCGCAGCAGCGACACATGAAAGCCGATGAGGCCCATCTTCCGCCAATTCGCCCAAAAGCCGATCTGCCGGGCCGCATGGCGGACGAGACCGGTGGAGACTAAGAACAAGGGCGGGGGCTGGCGCGAATAGAATGCCGCGATAGCGGGAGCGTCGCCATGGCGCACGGCATTGACCCAGCGCCGCAAGGGCGGAAACAGCGGCTGCGCGCGCGGAGGCGCAGCCAACGCCGCGGCGGGAAGCAGGGCGGCGGCGAAAAATGCGCACAGTAGCACCCGCTGCTGGAGGGACCGCCGGGCGGCGCGAGACGACGCAGGGAACATAGGTCCTATCGTAACTTGAGCGAGGAGAAGCTCGGCCGCCCGTTCTGGACAGCCGCCGGGGAGGATCTGCAACGGACCGCAATGGGGGCGCGCGAACGCGCGGGCCTCTCTGAATTGCCGCGCGAGGTCGGGGAGCCTTGAGGTGGCACGGGCAGCGGCGGGTCGCCGATTGATGGGCGCAGGCCCCAGTTCCGCCCAGGCGGGGCGTCCCGCTTTGGTTCGCCGGGGCGGAGCGCCGCTTACGCGCCCAGTTGGGCCGGGGACCTCGCCAGGCCCGGACCAGCCGGCGCGGCGCCGGGGGCTGCGGCGAAGGCGCCAGCCGGGCTTTTGCGTGGAAGCCATGATTCAATAGGGAGGGAGCAGCCATGGCGAAAGAAAACTCATTCGACATCGTGAGTGAAGTGAACCTCCAGGAAGTCCTGAACGCGGTACAGCAAGCTTTGAAGGAGATTTCCACCCGCTACGACCTGAAGGACACGCACAGCACCATCGAACTGAATGAAAAGGACCGGAAGCTGGCGCTGAACAGCAGCGATGAATATAAGCTGCACGCGGTCACCGACCTATTGCACCAAAAGCTGGTGAAACGGGGCGTGCCGCTGCGGGCGCTCAGCGCCGGGGCGGCAGAGTCGGCGGCGGGAGGACGGGTGCGGCAGGAAGTGACAATCCAACAGGGCATACCGAGCGAAAAAGCGCGGGAGATCGTACGCGTGATCAAGGATTCCAAGAAGAAGGTGCAAGTTTCGATCCAGAGCGACACGGTGCGGGTGGCGGGGAAGGACCGAGACACGCTGCAAGAGGTGATCGGGCTGTTGAAGCAGCACGATTTCGGCATCGACATGCAGTTCACCAATTACCGCAGCATTTAGGACACATGAGCAAATCCGCCAGTCCGATGGGCCCGCCGGCCGCCGAGGCCGCCACGCCGTTCGCCTTGATTCGCGAGCCTCTGGAGGAGGTGGAGCGGCAGTTCTTGGCGGAGCTGGCGACGGCCACGCCGGGCATCGCGGCGATCGGCGACTACTTGCATTCGGGCGGGGGCAAGCGGCTGCGGCCGGCGCTGCTGCTGCTGGCGGCGGAGCTGTGCGGCGCGCGGGGACCGAAGATGGTGGCGCTGGGGACGGTGGTGGAAATGATCCACGCCGCGACGCTGATCCATGACGACGTCATTGACGACGCCGCCATCCGGCGCGGGCGGCCCAGCGCCAATACCCGCTGGGGAGCGCGAGCGTGCGTGTTGGCGGGCGACTGGCTGTACATGCAGGCGTTCAGCATCGCGCTGCGGCAGCGGCACTTCGCCATTCTGGATGAACTGATCCGGCTGACGGAAACGATGGTGGCGGGGGAACTGCGGCAGCAGGAGATGGCGGGAACGGTCGTGACGCGGCAGCAGCATCTGGATTTGATCGAGGCGAAAACAGCACGGCTGTTCGCGGTTTGCTGCAAATTGGGGGCTTTATCTGTGGGCCGTGCGGCGGAAGCGGCGACGCTGGAGCGGTTTGGGCGGGAGCTGGGAATCGCGTTTCAGATGGTGGATGACATCCTCGATTTCACGGCCTCCGAAGACTTGCTGGGCAAACCCGTGGGGAACGATCTGCGCGAGGGCAAGATGACGCTGCCCGCTCTGTACGCCTATGAACGGGCGGATCGCGGCCAGCGGCGGCGCATGGAACTGGTGATGCGCGAGGGTTATGCCACGGTGGGGCTGGCGGAGATACGGGAATTGCTGGCCGAGACGGGAGCGCTGGAACGGGCAATGACGGAAGCGCGGGAACACGCGGCGGCGGCGCAGGACCTGCTGGTGGGGTTTCCGCCCTCGGTTTGGCGCGAAGCGATGATGGCGCTGCCCATGCTGGCGGTAGAGCGGATGCACTAGGGAAATGGGTGGGGTAAGGCGCACGGCGTCGCCAACGCCTGGTTCCATCCCGAATTGATTCCATCCCGAAGACGCGGACGGCTTCGGGCGCCCGGTTTCGGCGTTGATTCGATTGAGGCAGCGCGCAGCGTTCTTAGACCCCGAGGACGGGCAGTTCCCACCTGCATACGCCCGAGGCCGTTGCCGGCGCTGCATTGCCCTGCGACCCGCAGCAAGGGGCAGCGGCCGGTGCCCCAGGGGTGGAAGAATGGCGGCGGTACACTGGGCGGCGGACCGGTATTGGGTAGGGGCAGCGGAACAGCCATGGCGCTGGAAACGGAGATCAAGTTGCCGATCCGGGATGGAGCGGCGCTACGGCGGGCACTGCGGACAGCGGGGTTTCATCCCGGACGGCGGCGCCGGGAAACGAACTGGCTGTTCGACGATGCGCGGGGGCGACTGCGGCGACAGGGATTGTTGCTCCGGCTGCGGCGCAGCGGAACGCGATGGCTGCTGACCGCGAAAGGGCGGAGACAGGGCGACAAACGGCTGAAAATCCGGCCGGAGGCCGAGAGCACAGTGGCGGATGGGGCGGGCGTGATGGCGGTGCTGGCGGTGTTGGAATGGCGACCGCGACTCGTGTATGAGCGGCAGCGGACCTTGTGGCGGTCGCCGGCTTGGCCGGGGCTGGAGGCGGCGTGGGATGAGACGGTGGCGGGAGAGTATCTGGAGTTGGAGGGTGGCGCGGCAATGATCCGCCGGGCGGCGGCGCAGTTGGGGTACGGCCGGAACGACTTCATTACCGCTTCGTATCCCGAGCTCTTGCGGGCATGGGCGCGGCGCACGGGACACGAACGAACGGACTTCAGGCTGGCGGCCGCGCCGCATAGTGGGCGATTAGGGCGGCGGCAAGCGCGGCGGCGGTGAATTCGGGGGCAACGAGACCGGCAGTAAGCCCCAATTCCTCCAAGGCGGCGGCGGTGACGGGACCGATCGCGGCCAACAAAACGCCGGAAAGACGCCGGCGATAATCGTCACCGAGCAAAGCGGTGAGATGGCGGGCGGTGGAAGAACTGGTAAACAAAACCGCATCCGGGCGACCGGCGGCGGGCGGCGGCGGGAACAGTTCGCGGGCGCGGGATTCGGCGCCAGCGGGGGAAATGGTGCGATAGGCGGCGACGACGTCCACCTGGGCGCCGCGGGAGACCAGCGCTTCGGGAATGACGTCGCGGGCGGCAGCGGCGCGGGGGAGCAGGATGCGCTGACCGCGCAGGGGACGGGCGGAGAGTGCCGCGACGACGCTTTCCGCGACGAACTCGGCGGGAACGATGGTGGGCGGCCAGCCGCGAGCGGCGAGGCGGCGGGCGGTCGCCGGGCCGATCGCGCAGATCCAAGGAGTGGAAGCGGCTGCATGAACCGAAGCGGGGGCCGGGAGGGCGATTCCGTGCTCGGCGGCAGCGGTGAAGAAGGCATCCACGCCGTTTTGGCTGGTGAAGATGTAGCCATCGTAACTGCCAGCTGCGGCGCCGCGGATGGCTTGCAGCAGCGGTTCGGGATTAGCCGGAGGGGCAAAGGCGATGGTCGGCAGGGAGATCGCGGTGGCGCCGGCGGATTGCAATTGAGCGAGCAATTCCCGCGCTTGGTCGGCGGCACGGGTAACGACGATGCGGCGGCCGCGCAGTGGCTGAGCGTCAAACGCTGCATCTAGCGCATTCATGGCGCCTCCGGGGCGGGGAGGGGTGGGCCCAGCAACTCCGCGGCTCCCTGGGACAGAAGCTGCTCGGCAACCTGAACGCCGAGCTGGCGGGTATCGCCGGAGGCGGAAGCTGAGGCAGAAATGAGGCGGCGACCATCGCGATCCGCCACCACGACGCGGAGATGCAATTCGGGGCCGCGCCATTCGGCGAGGGCGCCAACGGGGGTTTGACAGCCGGCGCCGAGCCGCGCCAAGACCGCGCGTTCGGCGCGGACGGCCTGGTGAGTGGGGGGATGGTCGAGGGCCGAAAGGGCTTGGCGTGTGGCGGCGTCGGCGGCGCGGCACTCGATGGCGAGGGCACCCTGGCCGGCGGCAGGGCACATCTCTTCCGGCTGGAGCCAAGCGGTGATGACCGCCTCCTGGCCGAGGCGCTTGAGGCCGGCCCCAGCCAGGATCAGCGCGTCGCAGTGGCCCTCGCGCCATTTGCGCAGGCGCGTGTCCACATTGCCACGCAGCGGGACGATCTCCAGCTGCGGATAGCGGGCCAACAACTGGGCGCGGCGGCGGAGGCTGCTGGTGCCGATGCGCGTGGCGGGGGGCGCGGCAGCCAGGGTCAGTCCCGGTGGGGCGACCCAGGCGTCGCGCGGGTCTTCCCTACAGGGCACCGCGGCCAGAAAGAGCGCGGCCGGGCGGACGGCGGGAACATCCTTGAGGCTGTGGACCGCCAGGTCCACCTCACCGGCGGCCAGGGCCTGGTCAATCTCCTTGGTGAACAGCTCCTTGCCGCCGATGGCGGCAAGGGCGCGATCGGCGAAGCGGTCCCCACTGGTGGTGAGGAAGACGATTTCGGCTGGAACAGCTCGGGCGCGGAGCTCCGCGGCAATGTGCTCGGCCTGCCAACGCGCTAACGCTGAGGCGCGGGAACCGATACGCAAAGGGCGGGTCACGATTTAGTATACGCAGGGGCGGACACTGACAGGTGCGGGCCCCAGCGCGGCTGCGCCCCGCGTCGTGCTTACGCGCCCAGCTGGGCCGGGGACCCCTCCCGCCCCGGCCCAGCCGGCGCGTCGCCGGGGCAGCGCCGCCTCTTTGGCCGGGGGCGGGGCGCTCTGCGGAGTTCCGCCGCTTTCCCGCGCCGGCTTTGCCCCCCGGGCAGAAGGCGCGGGCTCCTTGAGAGGACGCCCGCAGGAGAGAGCGCTCCCAAGGGCGACAGGCAGGGTAGGCTTAGGGCATGGACGCGTGGGCGGCAGGACTGGAACCGATCGTGGCGGAATGGGTCACCGCGCGGTTCGGCGATCCCACGGAGCCGCAACTACTGGGGTGGCCGGCCATCGCGGGGGGCGGGGACGTGCTGCTGACGGCGCCGACGGGAACGGGTAAGACCTTAGCCGCGTTCCTCACGGCGATCAGCCGGCTGTTGCGGCAATCGCTGGAAGGACGGCTGCGGGCGGAGACGACCGTGGTGTACGTATCGCCGTTGAAAGCGCTGGCGAACGACATCGAGATCAATTTACAAACGCCGCTGGCGGAGATTCAACAACGGGCGCTGGAGGCGGGGTATCTGGGCGAGGAGATCCGAACGGCGGTGCGCACGGGCGATACACCGGCTTCGGAGCGGGCAGCGATGCTGCGGCGGCCGCCGCACATTCTGGTGACGACGCCCGAATCGCTCTATTTGCTGCTGACCTCGCAGCGCGGCCGGGCGATGCTGCGGACGACGCGGACGGTGATCGTGGATGAGATCCATGCGCTGGCGGGCAATAAGCGAGGGGCGCATTTGGCGCTGTCGCTGGAACGGCTGGAAGCGCTGGCGGCGGGCGGGCGAGGCCGGCCGCAACGGATCGGCCTGTCGGCCACGGTGAAGCCGATGGCGGAGGTGGCGGCGTTTTTGGCGGGCACGGAGCGGCCGGTGCAAACCATCGCGGTGCCGCGGCGGCGACGGATGGACGTGGCGGTGGAGATTCCGCAAGGCTCGCCGCTGGGGCCGGTGGCGACGAACGAGCAATGGGAAGAACGCGCCGACCGCTTGGCGGAGCTGGCGAATGAACATCGGGCGACGCTCATTTTCGTGGCGACGCGGTCGCTGGCGGAACGGCTAGCGCACCGGCTGGAATCGCGGCTGGGAGAAGATGCGGTGGCGGCGCATCATGGCAGCCTGTCGCGCAAAATCCGCTTGCGCGCCGAACAGCGCTTCAAACAAGGCGAGTTGCGGGCGCTAGTGGCGACAGCGTCACTGGAGCTCGGCCTGGACATCGGCTACGTGGATTTGGTCTGCCAGATCGGCTCGCCGCGCTCGCTGGCGGTGGCGTGGCAACGGATCGGGCGGGCTGGGCACTATCGCGGCGCCATCCCCAAGGGGCGGTTCTTCGCGCTCACGCGGGATGACTTGATTGAATGCGCGGCGCTGGCGCGGGCGCTGCGTCGGGGCGGAACTGAGGTAGGGACCGGGGCGGCGCCTGGGGCGGGAACCGAGGCGGAGACCGAGGCGTTGGATGCGATTACCGTGCCGGCGTGGCCGCGGGATATCTTGGCGCAGCAAATCGTGGCGACGGTGGCGGCGGAGACGACCCGGGCGGATGCGCTGTTCGCGATGGCGCGCCAGGCGTATCCGTATCGAGAACTGCCGCGGGCGGAGTTCGATGCGGTGGTGCAGGTGCTGGCGGGGGGCATCTCCGAAAGGCGGGGACGGAGCGGCGCGTGGCTGCACCGGCACCGGTTGCCAGGACAACCGGGCCTCCGCTTTCCGGACGCAACTCCCGCCAGTAGCGACGGCGGGCAAACCGCGGAAGTGGGTGGCGACGGCGCGGTGGGAGCGGCGGCGACTCCGGATTGCGGCGCGGCGGGCGAATCGGAGATTTGGCTACGAGCGCGGCGGGGCGCGCGGCTGGCGGCGCTGACGAGCGGGGGCGCCATCGCGGAGCAGGCGGCGTATGCGGTCATCGCGCAGCCGGAAAACCTACCGGTGGGCAGCCTGGATGAGGATTTCGCCATCGAGACCCATGCGGGCGACATCATCTTGCTGGGCACCACCTCGTGGCGCATTCAGGGAATCGAGACGGGAAGGGTGCGGGTGGAAAACGCGCAGGGCGCGCCGCCAACGGTTCCGTTCTGGAAAGGGGAGGCGCTGGGGCGGACACCGGAGGCGTCCGAAGCGATGGCGAAGCTGCGGCGGGAGATCGCCGCGCGGAGCGATGGAGACCACGGGTGGCTAGAGCAAGAATGCGGGCTGAGCAGAGAAGCGGCACGGCAGGCGGCGGAGTACGTGCGCACCGGCGCGGCGGAGTTGGGGGGGACGCCGACGCGAACCGAGATCGTGGCGGAGCGGTTTTTCGACGACGGCGGCGGAATGCAGCTGGTAATCCATGCGCCGCTGGGGAGCCGCATCAACCGGGCGTGGGGGATGGCGCTGCGGAAACGATTCTGCCGGGGCTTCGATTTCGAGTTGCAGGCGGCGGCGGGAGAAAACGGGCTGCTGCTTTCGCTGAGCGAGCAACACAGCTTTCCCCTGGAGACCATCTTCGCGTTTCTTAACAGCCGCACCGCGGAGGAGATTTTGGTGCAGGCGGTGCTGCAAGCGCCCCTGTTTCCCACGCGCTGGCGGTGGACGGTGGGACGGGCGCTGGCGATGCTGCGTTTCAGCGGCGGGCGAAAGACGCCGCCGCAGATCCAACGGATGCGAGCGGAGGATTTGCTGGCGGCGGCATTTCCGCGGGCGCTGGGCTGCCAGGACAATCATGGGGGCGATATCGAGGTGCCGGAACATCCCTACGTGCAAGAGGCGCTGCGGGATTGCTTGCACGAGGCCCTGGACGTGGAGGGGCTGACGGCGACGCTGCGGGGCTTGGAGGAGGGGACGATTCGCTTCCGGGCCTTGGACCGGCCAGAGCCGTCGGTGCTGGCGGCGGAGATGCTGAACTCGGCGCCATACACCTATTTGGACGATGCGCCGCTGGAGGAGCGGCGGGCCAGAGCGGTGCAACTGCGGCGGGACAGCACGCTGCCGGTGGCCGCTGGATTGGACGCAGCGGCGGCGGACGCGGTGCGGCGCGAAGCGCGGCCATGCCCGAATGGACCGGACGAGCTGCACGATCTGATGCTTTCCTTGCGCTGGCTGCCACGGACCGAGGCCAACGAAGAATGGCTGGGATGGCTGGAGGGGCTGGCCATGGCCGGGCGGGTGGCGGCCGTGGATCGCGGCGGGGTTTCCGGATGGCTGGTGGACGAGGCGGCAGCCGGGGGCGAGGAGAGCGATGCATGGGCGGCCGGCGTGGTGCGGGGCTGGATGGAGATTTCCGGGCCGGTGACCGTGGCCGGCTTGGCGCGGCGGCTGGGATTGACCGTGGATACGGTGACGGAACAGATGCTGGCGCTGGAGGGGGACGGGCAGGTGCTGCGGGGACGGTTGGGAAGGAGTACTGGCGATGAGGAGGAATGGTGCGACCGGCGCCTGCTAGCGCGGATCCACCGGCGGATGTTGCAACGGCTGCGGGCGGAAATTGAACCGGTGGATGAGGCGGTTTGGCGGCGATTCTTGGCGCGGTGGCAGCATGCTGAACCGGAAACGCGGCTGTCGGGCGCCGCGGGGTTGAGCGTGGTGCTGCACCAATTGCAGGGATGGGAGGCGGCGGCGGAGGATTGGGAACGGACGATCCTGCCATCCCGGATTCGGGATTACGACCCGGCCGATTTGGACATGTTGTGCTTGTCTGGGGAGATCGCTTGGGGACGAATCTGGCCACCCGCGGCGGGACCAGCTGGGACGCGGCGACGAGGCCGTCCGGCGCGGAACGCGCCGATGGCGTTTTACCGGCGGGAAGACGCGGGATGGCTGCTGCCGCCGGCGGCGGACTCTCAGGCTAAGCGGCCAACCGCGGCGTCCGCTGATGGGGGCCGAAGTGGGGGCGGCGGAATTGCAAATGGGAATGGGAGCCCACCTGCGCCCGCGACAGCAGCGCGGAGCGAGCGGCCGCTGAGCACGGCGGCGGCTGCGGTTCTGGGGCTGCTGACGGAGCGAGGAGCGCTGTTCTTCGCCGATTTGGCGCGCCTGTCGGCGGCGGGGGACGGGGGCAGCGAGAAGCTGGTGGCAAGCCAGGTGGAGGACGCCTTGTGGGAGTTGGCGGCGGCGGGGCGGGTCACGGCGGACGGATTCGACAACCTGCGGGCGCTGCTCGATCCGAAGCGGCGGCGCGGCGAAGGTCGCGGGCGGAGCACGCGGCCGCGGCATAGCGCGGGGCGGTGGTCGTTGCTAACGCGACCGCCGGGACCGCCCGAGCGGGGCACGGCGGAGGAGGCCGCGGTGGCGGAGCGCGTCCTGGAACAACTGCTGCGGCGCTATGGCGTGATTTTTCGCGCCGCCGTCGAGCGGGAGCGAATGGTGGTGAGCTGGTACGCGGTGTTGCAGGCGGCGCGGCGGTGGGAGGCGCGCGGTTTGGCCCGCGGTGGACGGTTCGTCGCCGGATTCAGCGGTGAACAGTTCGCCTTGCCGGAAGCGGTGGAGGCTCTGCGCGCAGTGCGTCGGCTGCCGCCGATGCAGGCAGCAGTACAGCCGGCCGCGAGCGATCCGCTGGCGCATGAGGCGGCAACAGTTGCCTTGGTGGAAGCGGCGGTGGTATAAAGGAGTTGCGCCCAGTGGGCGTCGGGGAATGATTTAGCTCCTCCGGAAGCAACCACTTCTGGAGCCGTTACTTGCAACCCCGTGAAAAAAAGCTAAAGGCGGACAGGATTCAGCCCACCCCCGCCGAGCGCGGGGGTTTTTATTTGGCCGGCACTTCGCATGCGAATGCCGGCGACCAGGCTTCGATACCGGCGCGCTAGCGCGACGGCGGTTGGGACCGGTCGCATAGCCACCCTAGGGCCGCCTTCTGTTCGTCCCTCGGAGGACCAGGAGGCGTGATGCAAACGGATGCAAGAAGCTTGCGCTGGGTGGCGCTGGCGGTAGACCGGAAACAACTGCATAGGGCGCTGGCCGCATTGGCTGGCGAGGTTGGCGCGGCGCAGGCCTACCCCGAGGCTGCGATTGTGCGGCTGTACGCCGATGGGCGGCAGGAGCGCATCCGGGTGGCGCAGATTGAATTGGTGCTGGCGCCGGCACGGATTCCCGATATTTTGCAGCGGTTGGCGAACGCCGGCGTGCTCGGAACGGATCCCGATCGCGCGCCGCTGATCCGCGATTTGGACGAAGCCGGCACGCGCGACTGCCAGGTGTTCCCTGCCCCGGCGGATGCGCCGTACGCGCATGTGGTGCGCTGGCGGGGCGAACGGAAGCACCGGCCGACGCTGGAACTGAGCCCCGCAACGGGCGGAGGCGCGGCAGTGGCCGGCGCCGTGGCCTAAACTGGTAGACGAACGCGGCGGGCGCCGGAAGTGGCGGCGCGCCACGGCGGCTGGAAC
>DAHUYO010000051.1 GCA_027315185.1 Acidobacteriota bacterium | reverse complement strand
GCGCCTCGGGGACCCATTGTGTTTGCATGCGTTCACTCTGCCTTTCGAGTGTCACGCATCATTCTGAACGAGCTCAGAGGCGCAGGCGGGGCGCCGCTCGTGCCGGGGCCAGCGCGCGGTGGCAGCACGCCGGCGCAGGGTGCGCAGCCTGGGGGCGCGGACCGCCGGTCCGCATGCGGCGGACGACCGCCTGGGTGGATTTCCACTGCCCGTGCGCTGAGAAATGCGTATTGCGCGCGCCCGGCTCGCCTGCACGAGGCGGACCGGGGCGGGAGCGGGGGGAACGCTGGCGGCGTCGTCGGGGGTAAGATGGGCTCGAAGAGGAAGATGGGAACGGCGCGGCGGCGCGGGCCCGGACCAGGGTGGAACATGCGGGCGGCGGCGAGCGTAGTTCCAATATAGGTGTCGCGGAGGACAGCGATGAGATGCAGGTCATGCCAAAGGGAGATCGGGGAAGGGGCGCAGTTTTGCCAGAGCTGCGGGGCGCGGCAGGCGGGGGGCGGACCGGGACGGCGGCTGATGCGCTCGGCGACGGACAAGAAGCTGGGCGGGGTCTGCGCCGGGCTGGCCGATTACTGGGACATGGACCCGACCATTGTGCGCATCGTATGGGCCTTCGTCACGCTGCTGACGGGGCTGGTGCCGGGGGCGATCGCCTATCTGGTGGCGTGGTTCCTGATGCCCGAGGCGCCGTATTTCTCGATGCCCGCGGCGGCGCCGCAGGCCGGGGCGCCAGGTACGGGGCCGGCGTAGGCCGCTTCGCCGCTCGCCCTGGACGTTCCTGCCGATCACCTTTTTCGCGCTCCTGCTGCGAGACCCCGCACTATCCTGGTGCGCGGCGCTCGGTTTCCCATACGTAGGCGGTACCGGCTTCAGTCAACAGGGCGCCGGTTCGAGTCCAAAGTAGAAGCAGGGCCGGGGCTACAGCGGGGGCGCTGGCGCGCCGTTGGACCACCGGCTGACCGGGATGATCACGACCGTCAGCCGATCCAGCGGGTCGTAGGAAGCCAGCACCGGGGAGCCGCGACGGTTGGCGGCCCAAAGGTGGCTGGCGCGGCCGGGAACGAACAACATGAGGTGGGGATGCCAGCGCCGGGCGCGGTCGCCCAAGAACTGGCGTGGCGAGAGCATGAAGCACATGGCGCCGGGGGCGAGCGGCGGCAATTGCCTTGCCGCCAGCGCGGCGGTGACGGCGCGGGCCATGGCGGGCTTGGAGTCGCCGGCGAGCAGAAGGCGCGTTCGCATCAGGACCAAGGGGAGAAACGTTTTGGCCGCCGGCGGGTTGTAGCACACCGGGCCGCGTATTTTGGGGTTCCAGAACTTCGCCGCATTGAGGTTGGCGTCCCAGGAGCGCTCCACGATGCAGACGAAGCCGTTGCGACCGGGCGCGGCGGTCCGGTAGCCGCGCGGGGTCAGGACCATGACCTCGGCGGCGGCGGAAATGGAAGGGGGCGCGGCGCTGCGCGCCAAGGCCATTTCCGCTGAGCGGGGCATTAGGTATTCGCGCAGCGGCGCCATGGCGGGATAGGGGCCGGCGGCGGGATGCGCGGACGGCGCGCCAGCGGCAAGGACCGCGAGGGCCAGGACGGCGAGCGCGACATCGAGGGGCGCGGGCCCCAGCGCGGCTACCCACCCGAGACGCGCACCGCTGGGCTTGGCTGCGGTTTGGGGAGCCCCGGGTTCGCCGCGCGTCCCGCGCGAGGTATGGGTTTTCATCGGCCACCTCCCGATGCCACCCAGGGTTTCCCCGGGACGGCGCGAACGCCGCCATTGTGTCACGGCGGCGCGGCGGCGGCAATGGGCGCAAAGCTCGTGCGACAGGCCGGCGGGATGTTGGCGCTCCGGCGGGCGGCGCGGCCGGCGGGCGTGCGGGGCGGGCCGTCAAGGGCCCCCGAAATAGCTGGGCGCGCTTGCGGGCATTTCCGCCTGCGGATCGGGCCTGCGGTTTGTCGCGCCCTTGCGGATGTAAACGTCGTTGGTGATTTGGCGTGAGTAGGGCTGCTGGTCTCCCCTGCCGATCGTCGCGACGATGATCTTGGTGCCCGCCGTCTCGGCGATTTCGACCTGGTAGTGGGGGACCGGCTTCACGTCCTCCTGGATGAGCTCCCGCAACCGCTTGGCCGCGTCCTCAAGAGATTGCGGGGCTGGTCCCCCCTCGGCGCCGGAATAACCGGCCTGGCGTAGCCCCTTCACGCCTTGCGGCGCCCCGTGCCTGTCCACGCCCACGTAGATGCGGCCACCCGCGGTGTTGGCAAACGCGATCACCGTCTCCACGAACTCGGCCTCCTTCGGGTCCTTTTTTTTGACGAAGGGCTTGAACTCGACCTCATCGCTCTCGCCAGCGGCGAGGTCTTCCGCTGCGCGGGCAGCCGCGCCGATGGGTTCGGCTTCCTCGAGTCCGAACGATGGCGATTCGGGCGTCAGGTAGAGCCGGGCGAGTTGCGACCCGTCGCGGTGGACCAGGGCCACCAGAATGTTGCGTGTGTCGCTGGGGATGCTTATCACCGCCTGGCCGTCGGGCGACGCGGCCAAGTTTTCCTGGAGCGGCGTTGTGGCGTTAGCGAGAATTTGGAGTTCGACGTCACCCCAGGCCGCCCACCCGGTGACCTGGGTCTCAAGCGTCGCCTTGGCGGGACTCCATCTGGCCATGAGGCTGGCGCGGGTGTCGGGTACAACGACCATGAGCCGGCCGCCGTATGGCGCCTGGCCTCCGAGCGACCACGGCCGATCCAAGCCATAGATTTGCTCGCTCACGGCATGAGCGACCGAGAAATAGGGGCGGAGCCCGAACCCCAGCGTCGGGTCGTTGGATGAGGCATCCACCGCCGGCTGTGCCGGGCAGTCGAACTGGATCTCGGAGAATCCCGAAAGCGTTCCTTGGGGCCCGACGCGCTGCGACACGTTCGCATGTTGAAAACTGCTCTCCACGGATTCGCCGGCGACGCGCCCGCGCGCGGCCAGGATCTCGCCGAGCCTTGAGATGGCCGCCCCGTTCTCTGCGATCCATTCCTCCGCGAGCGTCACGTTCTGATACCTACGGAGACATTTCGGGGCGCGTTCCTCGGACGCGAATGCCACGAAGCCGGCGACCAGCCTGCCCCCCGCCAGGGCAACCGACGCGAGGGCTCCCTTAATCGGGCCGTACTCGGCGCGCGGGAGCAACTCGGTGAGCAGGCCGGGAAGCTCGCCCACGGGCAGGTTCAGCGGGAGGTTTCGCGGCATTGGGCGGGGCCGGCCCCGCGGCGGGCGGCGGGGGGCGCCGCCCGCGCGTGGATGGGGCCTAATCCGGCAGGCGGAGTTGGCCGTGGATCGTGAAGTGGCCGCTGACGACGGGAGCGCCGGTGCCGGGCTGGCCGCCGCCGACCGAGAGCGTGTAATCGCCGCGGGCGACGATGATGTGGCCGACGGCGGTGACCATGCTGAGGTCGCGGCGCTTCAGATGGAAATGCAGCGTCTGGCTGGCGCCCGCGTCGAGGTGAATGCGCTGCACGCCGCGCAGGGCGCGGATGGGCGCGCCAGGTACCTTGGGGAATTGGAGATAGAGCTCGGCGACCTCATCGCCTGCGACCTGGCCGGTGTTGGTGACGCGCACGGAGACGTTGAGGGGATCGCCGGCGGTGATGGGAGCGGTGGGCAGTTGCAGGTCGCTGAAGCGGAAGGTGGTGTAGCTGAGGCCGTAGCCGAAGGGCCAGAGGGGATGGCCGTGGAAATATTGGTAGGTGCGGCCCTGCATGGAGTAGTCCTCGAAGGGCGGGAGCTGGCGCACGCTCTTATAGAAGGTGACGGAGAGGCGGCCGCCGGGGTCGTTGGCGCCGCTGAGGGTTTTGCCGATGGCGGCGCCGCCGACTTCGCCGGGATACCAGGCTTCCAGGATGGCGGCGGCGTGGTGCTTTTCCCAGCGGACGGCGAGGGCGCTGCCGTTCATTAAGACGACGACCAGCGGCTTGCCGCTGCGGGCGACGCTGCGCACCAAGGCTTCTTCCGGCGCGGGCATTTTGAGGTTGGTGCGGTCGCCGCCGAAAAAGCCGGGCTGGTCCACGGGCGACTGCTCGCTTTCCAAATTGCTGTCAATGCCGACGACGGCGATGACCACATCGGCGCGCCTGGCCGCGGCCAGGGCGGCGGGATTGGCGCGGCGGGAGATGCGGGCCCAGACCAGGCGGGCGTGGGGGCTGGCGCCGGGACGGAAGCCGGCGATGAAGTCGAGGCGCACGCGCCGGCCGGCTTGGAGATGGATCCAGGCGATGCCGGGATCGAAGCGGAACTCCTGCGCCAGGCGGCGGCCATTGGCGGAGACGCCGGCGAAGGAGCTGTCGCCGCGGACGCCGAGGTAGTAGTCGCCGGAACGGCGGGGGGTCAGGTAGCCGGACCAACGGACAAAAAGGGATTGGGCGTTGCGGGCGGCGGCGGGCAGGCTGGCCGCGGTCAGGTCAATGGTCGGCTCGACCCGGGTGGCCAGCGGCGTGGGCCGGCTGCGATTGAATCCGATCATGGCGCCGGCGGCGGCGTAATGGGCTTCCAAGCCGGGCCGGCCGCTGGGGGTCGTGAGCAGATCGTCGGGCACGGGTTGGAAGCCGTGATCGTTGAGGAATTGGGTGCCGGGGACGTAGGTGATGTGGGCGTTCGGGAAAGCGGCCTTGATGCCGGCGAGCGCCGTGACCGGATCCTTGGGCACGCCGCTGTAATTGCCGAAGAGCACGGCGGTTTGATTCGCCAGCGGGCCGACGACGGCGATGCGGCGGATGGAGGGCTTGAGGGGCAGTACGCCGTCATTCTTGAGCAGCACCATGGACTGCTCGGCCAGCTTGAGGTCGAGGGCGCGATGGGCGGGGCTATTGAGCTGATCGGGGTTGATGTGGTCGTAGGGGACCATGGACGGGGGATCGAACATGCCCAGCTTCATGCGCGCGGTGAAGAGGCGGACCAGGGCGCGGTCAATGGCATGGACGGAGAGATAGCCTTCCTGCACGGCCTCCAGATAGGGGCGGTAGTCGCCGCCATGGGGCGCGGAGGTGAAGCCGAAGCATTCATTGTCCATGCCGCGCTCAAGGGAAATGGCCGAGGCTTGCGGCTGGGTGGGGCGGTAATGATGGCCGCTGAAGATGTCATGCACGGCGTCGCAGTCGGAGACGACGTAGCCGTGGAACTGCCAGTCGCCGCGCAGGGTGGTTTGCAGCAAGAATTTATTGGCGCAGTCGGGCTGGCCATTGGTGGCGGTGTAGGCGCACATGATGGAGCCGGCGTGGCCGTGGACGATGGCGGCGCGGAAGGCGGGGAGATAAGTAGCTTCCAGATCGTGGCGGCTGATGTCGTAGTCGGAGAAATGGCGGATGGGTTCCGGGCCGCTATGGGCGTCGAAGTGCTTGGGGGTGGAGATGACGCGGTAATAGCGGGGATTGGTTCCCTGCATGCCGGTGACGTAGGCGACCGCCATGCGGCCGGTAAGGTAGGGATCCTCGCCGTAGGTTTCCTGGCCGCGGCCCCAGCGTGGGTCGCGGAAGATGTTGATGTTCGGCGCCCAGTAGTCGAGGCCGTGGAAGATGAAGGAGTTGCCGTTGCGGACGGATTCCTCGTGGATGACGCGGGCTTCGAAGCTGATGGCGCGGGCCATCTGATGGATCAGCGGGGGGTCGAAGGTGGCGCCGAGGCCGACAGGCTCGGGGAAGTTGGTGGCGCCGTTGGCCAAGACGCCATGCAGCGCCTCCGACCACCAGTTGTAGGCGGGGACGCCGAGGCGCGGGATGGCGCGGGCGATGTTGGTCAGCTGGGAGCATTTCTCCTTCAGCGTCATGGCGCTGACCAGCTCCTGGGCGCGAACCTTGAAGGACTGGGAAGTGTTCAGCCAGGGGCGCTTGGGTTTTTGCGCGGCGGCGACCGAGGCGAAGAGTGCGAAGGCGAGCGTCAGGGACAGGGCTTTGGCGATTCGGGTCATGAGCAGTTCTCCGATGGCAACTAAAGCGTCAGCGCGTTGGGGACGGGGCGACGGGGAATTGGTAAATGTCCACGCTGATCGGCGGGACGGAAACGGTAGCGGGATCGCCGGGCAGCGCGCGGCGGCGCACGGTGACGCCGGGGGGATGGCCCGGGGGGTTGGCGGCGGCGAGGCTTTTGCCGGTCAGCTCCCACAGAGTGCCGGGGCCGGCGAGGCGGGCTGCGGCGAGGCGCAGATGCAACGGCTGGGTATCGGCCGTGGCGTTGATTACGGCGAGGCGGAGAAAGCGGCGGTGCGGGGTTAGGGCGGCGAAGATGTCGAGCGGATAGGTGGGGCTGCCGGCGCTGCTGCGCGGCAGACCGTCGGCGATGGGCGGTCCGGGCGGGGGCTGGGGAGAGTTGCCAGTGACGGCGAGCGGCAGCATGCCGGCGCCCATAAAACGGCCATAGAGCTGGAACAGCAGACCGGTGGTGTTGAGGGAAGAGCCGGTGGGGGTGATGTTGAGCGTCGAGACGCCCATGGTGAACGCCGCCATGCGCAGGAAGCCGGTATGGCGCAGCATCTCATTGAAGGTCATGGCGTAGGCCAGGTCCAGCTTGAGATTGGGCGGCGCGCCGGTGTAGGCGTACTCATCCATGGACATGAAGATGTGCTTGCGGGCCATGGCCGGGAAGCGGCGCTGGTAGACATGCCATTCCTCGGCCTTGAGGTGGACGCGGTCGGAGGGCACGCGCACCCATTGCAGGACCGTTTGGCGGGCGGGGACGTAGCCGGCTTCCATATGGTGGTAGCGCAGGCCGCGGATGGCGCGGGCGAGATCGAAGCGGACGCCGGCGCGGGCGTACCAATGTTCGGTGATGCCGTTGAAGTAGCCCCAACTATGCTGCAAGAAACCGCAGGTCCAGTCGGCGGGTCCGCAGAAGGGAACCTGGTCGTTCTTCAGGTGCAGGCCGGCGGCGATGCCCTCGATGGTTTCCTCGTCGGGCATGGCGCCGGAGGCGAGCAGGACAATGTTGGGATCCACGCGGCGCATGGCGCGGGCGAATTGGTTGTGTTTGAGGACGTAGTACTTGAGATCGGTGCGGCCCAGCTCCCAGGGCCCGTAAGGCTCATTGCCGATGTCCCAAAACTTGACGCCATACGGCGCGGGGTGGCCGTAGCGGGCACGCAAGGCGCCGAGGCGGGTGGTCACCGCGCCGTTCATGTATTCGACCTCGTGCGCCGCCGACAGGGCGCCGCCGAAGCCGGCGTTGACGGTGATGTAGGGCCGGGCGCCGATCAGGCGGCAGAGGGTCATGAACTCCGGCAGGCCGACGTCGTTGGGCTGCATGGCATGCCAGGCGTAGTCGAAGGTGGGGCGGCGGTGGTCGCGGGGGCCGATGGCGTCATACCAATGGAAGTCGGAGATGAAGTTGCCGCCGGGAAAGCGCCAGAAGCCGGAGTGGAGCTGACGCAGCAGGGCGATGACATGAGGGCGGAAGCCGTCCAAATTGTCGGCGGGCATCAGCGAAACCACGCCCACATGGAAACTGCCGCGGCCGGCGCCGGTAATGGAAAAGACGGCGTGGGTGGAGGCGGCGCCGGCGGTGAAGGCAAAGGGATACCGCTGATAGGCGCGGGACAGATGCGCGAAGGTATGGGACTGGCGGGCGGCGGGGCCGGCGCCCCAGGCGAGCGAAACGGTGACGGCGGCGCCGGGCGTGCCGCGCAGATAGATGTGGCCGGTGTAATGCCGGCCAGCTACCAAGGCGAGGCCGGACTGGCGGAAGCCGCGGGGCGCGGCGCCGGCCAGCTGCACGCGCGGGCTGTGACGGCCGACGAAGGGATGGCGGGCATCCATGGTGACCGCGGCGGCGGGGCCGATGGGGCGCCAATGGCGCGGGCGCATAAAGCGGAAAAAGCCCTGCGCCGGCGGGGCCGCATGGGGCGGGGCGGGGCGGATGGGGAAGTAAAACTTGCGGTCGTCCAGCATCTGCGCCCACAGGGTGCGATAAACCAGCGGGCCGATGTTTTCGATGAACATGCCGTACTCGTAGCGCGAGACGGGGCGGCCGAGGCGATCGGCGTGGATGACGGCGACGATGGCGGGCGCGGGGACAGGCGCGGCTACGCCGCGCGTCCCGCTTACCCCCAGGCTGGGCTGGGACGCGGGGGAGGCTTTCCTAGCCGCGAGTGGTGCGGCAAGGAGGAGGACGGCGAGCGGTACGGCGGCGACGAGAGCGAAGTGGCGGGGCATTCGGGTGTGGTGCGATGGGGTGTGCGAGCGGGCGATGGCGCGGGTCACCTGACTCAGTCACGGGCCCACGCGGCATGACTCGCCGGGGATGTATTTCTTAACAACATGCGTAGTTGCGTGCATGTTACTCCGAATTTGGCCTGGAGTGAGCCGGGAAAATGTCGGCCGGACAATGAGGGGGCGGGCCCCAGCCTGGACGCCGGCAGGATGCCGGCGCTCCCAGGCGGCGGGGCGCTTGTAGGTCGGCGCCCACGGGCGGGCGGAAGCCCGCCGGCAGACCGGATAAAGCCTGTTCCACGGGCTCGGCCTGGCCGGCGCTGCGCTGCTGGCGGCCCCGGAACCCGTCGGCAGGGCGCCGACGGTCCAGGATTCAAACGCCGGGCAAGCCGGCGTCCTTGGCGGCCAGGGCGCCGATGGCCGACCAATCGAGCTGGTCGCCGCCCTGGGCCAGCAAAGCGAGCAGACGGTCGCGCAGCAGGCTGGCCAGCGGCATGGGCACGCGCAGATCCTCGGCTGCGGCCAGGGCCAGGCGAATATCCTTGGCGCCCATCGGGGCGGGGAAGCCAGGCGGGGAGAAGCGGCCCTCGGCGAGGATGCCGCCATAGGTCTTGTAAACCGGGGCGGAGAAGAGGGTGGAGGTGAGCAGCTCGATGTATTGGCGGCGGTCCACGCCGCCCTTGGCGACCAGGGCGATGGCCTCTCCCAAGGATTCCATCACCGCGGCGATCAAGAAATTGCCGCTGAGCTTGACCAAATTGGCGGCGGGAGGATCGGCCGAGATGACTATGGTGCGCTGGCCGATGGCGTCGAGCAGCGGCGTCATGGCGGCGATGGCGGCGGGTTCGCCGGCGGCGACGACGATCAGGCGGCGCGCGGCGGCGGCGTCGGGACGGCCGAAGACGGGGGCGGAGACGTATCGCTGGCGGGCGGCGGCGTGGGCGGCGGCGAGGCGGCGCGCAAGGGCGACGCTGATGGTGGAACAGGAAACGTGCACGGCGCCCGCGGCCAGATGGGCGACGACGCCATCGGGGCCGAACGCCACCGCCTCGACCGCCGGGTCGTCGGCCAGCATCGTGAAGACGGCGTCGCCACGGCACGCCGCCGCCACGCTGGCGGCGGCCTGGGCTCCCTGAGCCAGCAGCGGCGCTGCTTTTCCCGGCGTGCGGTTGTAGACGGTGACCTGATGGCCGGCGGCGAGCAGATTGGCCGCCATGCCGGCGCCCATTTGCCCGAGGCCAATAAATCCAACGTTCATGAGTTTGCTCCTGGCGGAGTTTGCCGCTGCCAGCTGCGCTCTAGCGCCCTGCGCGCGGGACCCACGGGGCGATAGCTCGCGCGGATTCGGCGCGAGTTCGGCGCGCAGCCGCACCGGCGGAGAAGGCCGCCCGCGCTAGAAGCCCAGGATGGCACAAATGACGGGCGCGGGCCCCAGCCCCACCTGCTGCGGGGCGTCCCGCTTGATGAACCATGGCGCGGGCCCGAGCCCAGCAGTCGCTGGGCGCGGGTCGGCGCCGCGCTTGCGGGCGGCCGGGGGCCGCGCCCGTCCACTTGACAAGTATTCAATTGAGTGCTTGAATAGTCCCATGCGCAAGGCACAACGGGAAGCGTACAAGGCGCGGCTGTTCGGCCAGTTCGCGCAGATCGGGCGGGCGCTGGCGGGGGCGCGGCGGCTGGAGCTGTTGGAACTGCTGGCGCAGGGCGAGCGGGGCGTGGAGGAGCTGGCGCGGGCGAGCGGGATGTCGGTGGCCAACACCTCCCAGCATCTGCAAGTGCTGCGTCAGGCGCGGCTGGTGGAGGCGCGCAAGCAAGGGCTGCACGTGCGCTACCGGCTGGCGGACGAAAAGGTCTTCGCGCTGTGGCAGGCGCTGCGGGACCTGGGGCGGGACCGGCTGGCGGAGTTGGACCGGCTGGCGGCGGAGTTCTTCCAGGAGCGGCACGAATTCGAGCCGGTGACGATGGCGGAGCTGCGGCGGCGGCTGAAGGAGGAACGGGTGGTGGTGCTGGACGTGCGGCCGGAAGAGGAATACGCGGCGGGGCATATCGCCGGGGCGGTGTCGCTGCCGGTGGAGGAGATGCCGCGACGGCTGCCCGAGGTGCCGCGCGGGCCGGAGGTGGTGGCTTATTGCCGCGGGCCTTGGTGCCTGCTGGCGGATCAGGCAGTGCATGAGCTGCGCGGGGCGGGGATTCCGGCGCGGCGGCTGGAGGCGGGGTTTCCCGATTGGAAGGCGAAGCGCTATCCAGTCGAGGCGGAGGCGGGAGCGGGGAAGACAGAGCAGCGGTGAGAGAGAAATTCGGAAACAGGGAGCTGGCGACATGTGTAGGGAGCGAATCATTCGGGCATTTGCCGGCGGCATGGTGCTGGCCGGGCTGGGACTGGGGTTGTGGGTCAGCCGGCAGTGGCTGTGGCTGGACGCCTTTGTGGGCGCAAATCTTTTCCAATGGGCGTTCACCGGCATTTGCCCGCTGGGGCTGATTTTGCGCAAGTTGGGGGTGCGGACATGCGCGGCGGAGGCGTAGCGCGGCGAGTCGCGCCCGGGGTCGGGCGCCGCCGGTGGCCGCGGCGGGCGGCGGTGGCGACGATGGATTGTTCGTCATCCAGATGGCGGCCGACGAACTCCATGTAGGCCCGCGAGGAGTAGTTGCCCGGCGGCAGTTCGTCCGCGACGCGGCCGAGCCAGCTATCGGTCTCCATGAACTTCTCCTCATCCACATACACGTCGTAAATACGGTCAATCAGCAGCTCCCGCAGGCGGCTGTCATCGGCCTGCGGGTCGCCGACGTAATGACCGAAGCCGCGGGCCTGGTAGATGTCCTGATACAAGATCGCCCCGGTGGACACGATGACGTCCACGTATCCGCCCGCCACTAGGTCCCGCAGGACCTTGCGCAACCCGGCGGCGATCAGAGGACCCGCCAGCCCCAGCAGCACCGTGGGCCGGCCGCGGTCGGCATACAAATTCTCCAGCACCTCGGCGCACAGGCCGAGGTTGCGGGCCTGGATGCTGGCGCCGCGCATGGCGCCGACCAGATCGGCGACCGAGGAAACGCGATCGAAGTCTATGGGCCGCACGCGGTCCCGCAACACGCCGCGTTTAGCGCGCGCATCCACGGCGCCTTGGCTGGGAGCTTGCAATTGCCGCTCGCCGCTGCCAGCCGCCGATGGGGAGGTAGAACGGGGTTGTTTCGTCGTTGGATGGGGCACGCCCAAGATTACACTAGCCGCCGCGGCGCGCTCGCCGCGCGGCGGCGGAAAGACTGCCGCCAACTCCGCCGCGCGCGCTGGCGCGGCCATCCGCGGCGAAGGCGAAGCGCCGGGTCCCGGGCGCGCGCCTAGGTTGCCGAGGCCCGCGTGGCCTTGCGCGGGCGCTGGCGGACGATTTGCAAGCTATAGCCGCGGTTGGGAGGGTACAACCTCTCCAGCACCCGCATGCGTTCATACAGGCCATCGGGCGGCAGCGCGGGCCCTCCGGCATCCTCGGCCAAATCCTCGTAGAAGACGTCCGTGAACAATGACGCCATGTAGATTCCCAGGCTGTCGGTCTCCGCCGCGCGGCGGTAATTCTGCTCCGTCTCCCGGTCCGCCGATCCACCCTCCCGCCGCTTCTGCGCTTCCCGCCGCCACTCATTGGCTTCCGGCGTCAGTTCTCCGTTTTGCGCCCCGGCCAGTTGCTGGTCCAACAGCTGGTAGAAATCGTTTTGCGGGGCCGGTTCCATGGCGGCAATGTAGGCGATCTTGTCGAAAAACTCCATGGCCAAGCCATAGCGGTCGTCTTGATAAAACCGCAGGCTAATCAACAGCAGATTGGCCGACGGCTTGATGTCCAGGTGATGGCAGAGCTCTTTGCGGTTCTCGCCCTCGGCGGCAGGCTCGGTGGCCACGGCCACGCCACGCCGCTGCTTCACCAGCCAGGGCACGAAATAGCAGACGGTGCGGCCCAGCCGGCCGGTGACGCTCTGCGGCACCGCGGCGACCAGCCGATCCAGAGGCGCTTCTCCGGCGGTCCCGGGCAGCGAGGCGAAGCTCAATCCATTCGGCGCGGTGCTCACCTCGGCGGCGCGCAGCACTTCCTCGATGGTCATCATGCCCTTCCAGTATAGGGGCCTGGACACCCGCGGAGCGCCTACGCCGGCGCCGCCAAACCGAGCATCTCCACCGCCCGCGCCACGCCGTCGTGGTCGTTATCGGCGGTGCGCGCCCATCCCGGCCGGTCCATGGCGGCGTGGGCATTGCCCATCAACACCGCCCGGCCCGCGAAGGTCAGCATGCCCACGTCATTGTAGTTATCGCCGATGGCCGCGACGGCATCCGCGGGAATCCCCAAGCGCGAGGCCACCGCGGCCACCGCCGCGCCCTTGTCCACCCCGGCATCCAAAATATCCAATATTCCCAGGTCGCGGCGGGGATACAGCGTGCGCAGCAGCGTCAGGCCCGCGGCCAGCGGCTGGGCTGCCAGTTCCGCGCTGATGGCCTGGTCCTGCGCCAGCGTGCCCGCGTACATCAGCTGGATCGGATCCGTCGTCAGGCAACTCTCCAGCGGCGCGGCATAGGCCATCTGCTCCCGGTTGCCGGCCATCCAGCCGGCGAAGACCTGCCGCGCCGCGGCCGCCTGCTCACTCTCCGGGGTCATCCACAGTTCCCATCCGGCCGCCCCCTCCGGCATGGTCACCACCGCCTGATCTTCATACGGCGCCAGGGCCGCCAGCACTGCCCGCGCCTTGTCCCGAGGCAGAAAATGCCGAAACCATTCCGCGCCGGGCCGCCCGCCCGCCTCCATCGCCCGCACTAACCCTCCGCCGCTGGCGATGACCAGGCTGGGGCAGCCCAGCGCGGCGGCGATGGGACGGACGAAGTTGAAGCGGCGGCCGGTGGCCAACGCAATCACCACGCCGCGCTCCGCCGCCGCCGCCAAGGCAGCGGCGTTGCTGGGCGGAAGCCGATGCTGGGAGTCCAGCAATGTCCCGTCCACGTCCACCGCGAGGAGCTGAATCGCCGCCGACATTAGTGCGCTACTCGCAAACACGCTGCCTTCGCCGGGCCCGCGGGAGAGGGTCGCGACGGGCAGTTAGCCGCACCGCGCGCGGAGCTTTTCGCCTTTGGACCGCGATTTTCAATCTTGACTGATGTGTACCGGATTGACAAAATGGGGTTAAGCGGCGCAAAGGTTTGCCGCTACCGCCGGAGCCGCCGGCGCGGACAGATTCTATGCCGACACCAGTCGCCAGCGTGGAGGATTTGGCCCTCCAGGAATACAAATACGGCTTCGTCACCGACATCGAGGCGGAAACAGTACCGCGGGGATTGAACGAGGACATTATCCGGCTGATCTCGGCGAAAAAGCAGGAGCCGGCATTCATGCTGGCCTGGCGGCTGCGGGCCTACCAGCAATGGCTAAAAATGCGCGAGCCCACATGGGCGAACGTCCACTACCCGCCGATTGATTATCAAAACATCATCTATTACGCCGCGCCCAAGAGAAAGACCGACGGTCCCAAGAGCCTGGAAGAAGTGGACCCGGAGCTGCTGGCCATGTATGAGAAGCTCGGCGTGCCGCTGAAGGAACGGGCGATCCTGGCAGGCGTAGCGGTGGATGCGGTGTTCGACAGCGTATCGGTGGCCACCACGTTCAAGGAGAAGCTGGCTTCGCTGGGCATCATTTTCTGTTCCTTCTCCGAGGCGGCGCGGGAGCACCCGGAGTTGGTGGAGAAATATTTGGGCTCGGTGGTGCCGTACACCGACAACTTCTTCGCCACGCTCAACTCCGCGGTGTTCAGCGACGGCTCCTTCTGCTACGTCCCCAAGGGCGTGCGCTGCCCCATGGAGCTGTCCACGTACTTCCGCATCAATAGCGAGGACACCGGGCAGTTCGAGCGCACGCTGATCATTGCCGACGAAGGCGCGTCGGTGAGCTATTTGGAAGGCTGCACCGCCCCGAAACGCGACAGCAACCAACTGCACGCGGCGGTGGTCGAGTTGGTGGCCTTGGATCGGGCGACGATCAAATATTCCACCGTGCAGAACTGGTACCCCGGGGATCGCGAAGGGCGGGGCGGCATCTACAACTTCGTCACCAAGCGTGGCAAGTGCCAGGGCCGCGCCTCGAAGATCAGCTGGACGCAGGTGGAAACCGGCTCGGCGATTACCTGGAAATATCCCAGCTGCATTTTGATGGGTGACGACTCGGTGGGTGAGTTCTATTCGGTGGCGGTGACCAAGAACCGGCAGCAGGCCGACACCGGCACCAAGATGATTCATCTCGGCAAGAACACCCGCAGCACCATCGTCAGCAAGGGCATCTCGGCCGGCTTCGGCCAGAACACGTATCGTGGCGCGGTCCGCATCCACAAGAACGCCAGCGGGGCGCGGAATTACTCGCAGTGCGATTCCCTGCTGATCGGCGATCAATGCGGCGCGCACACGTTTCCCGTGCTGGAAGTGAAGAACAAGACCGCCCGCATCGAGCATGAGGCTTCCACCTCGCGCATCGGCGAGGACCAGCTGTTTTACTGCCGCCAGCGCGGCTTGTCCACCGAGGACGCCGTTTCCATGATCGTCAACGGCTTCTGCAAGGAAGTCTTCCGGGAACTGCCGATGGAGTTCGCGGTGGAGGCGCAGAAACTGCTGAGCGTGAGCTTGGAAGGCAGCGTCGGCTAAACGGCGCGGAGCGACGGACGAGGAGAGACACGAGTGGCGAACCCATTGCTGAAGATTGAAGACTTGCATGCCGCGGTCCAGGGGAAGGAGATTTTGCGCGGCATTGACCTCGCCGTTGGCGCCGGCGAAGTCCACGCCATCATGGGCCCCAACGGCTCGGGCAAAAGCACGCTGGCCGGCGTGCTGGCGGGGCGGGACAGCTATGCAGTGACCGCCGGACGGGTCACCTATGCCGGCCAAGACCTGCTGGAGATGGCGCCGGAGGACCGGGCCAGCGCCGGGGTATTTTTGGCCTTCCAATACCCGGTCGAGATCCCGGGCGTCGGCAACCTGTACTTTCTTCGCGCCGCGCTCAATGCCCAGCGGCGGCAGCGGGGCGAGGAGGAACTGGACGCGGCGGATTTTCTTCAGCTCGCCAAAAAACGGATGCGGCTTTTGGAGATGGACGACACGCTGACGCGGCGCGCGGTGAATGAGGGCTTCTCCGGCGGCGAGAAAAAGCGCAACGAGATTTTCCAGATGGCGATGCTGGAACCGAAGCTGGCGATTTTGGACGAAACCGATTCCGGCTTGGACATTGACGCGCTGAAGATCGTGGCGCAAGGCGTCAACGCCTTGCGCGATGCGCAGCGCGCCATGCTGGTCATTACCCATTACCAGCGGCTGCTCAACTACATCGTTCCCGACTACGTCCATGTCCTCTCGGCCGGCCGGATCGTGAAATCCGGTGGCAAGGAGTTGGCCTTGGAGTTGGAAGAAAAGGGGTATGGCTGGCTGGAGCCGGAGGCCGCCGCCGTCTAACGGCCGCAAAGCGAACCCATGAGCGCCGCCACCTTAACCGCTCCCCCGGCCCCGGCCGTCTATACCGTCCCTGACGCCGCCTATGAACGGGCGTTTGCGGCCATCGCCGCCCGCGCCGGCGAGCCGGCCGTGTTGCGCCAACTGCGCCGCTCCGCCTTCGCCCAATTGCAGCAGCGCGGCTTTCCCACCTCGAAGCATGAGGAGTACCGCCAAACCAACCTGGCCGCGGTCTTGCAGCGCTCCGCGTTCGCTCTGCCGGAGCGACCCGGAGCGGCGACGCTGCGGGAGGCGGAACGCGCCGCCCAGCCCGGGGCGGCGTTCGGCGGTCCGCAATTGACGTTCGTGGACGGTCATTTCACGCCGGAGCTGTCGCGGCTGAACTCCCTTCCCGCCGGTGTCCGCGCCGGCGGGCTGCTGTCCGCCAACGACGCCGGTGACGATCGGCTCGCCCGGCTCGGCGAACTGGCGGACATCGGCGGCGAGAACACGCTGGCCGCCTTCAATACGGCATTTTTTGGCGACGGAGCATGGGTTGAGATCGCGCCTGGGGCGCAGGTGGACGCACAAATCGAAATCGTGCACCTCGCCACCGGCGGCGCGGGCGTACCGACCATGGCTCACCCCCGCCAGCTGATCCTTGCCGGCCGGGGCAGCCGGGCAAAGGTGGTCGAAACCTACCTTAGCTTGAACGGCGCGGCTCATCTGACCAATGCGGTTACCGAAATCTTCGTCGCGGAGAATGCGGAACTCGAGCATGCGCGGCTGCAACAGGAAAATACCGCCGCCTGCCACATCTCCGCGGTGCACTCCCGCCAAGCGGCGGATTCCCGGCTGCGATTGCACGCGCTGACCTTTGGCGGCGCACTGACGCGCAACGACGTGGTCACCGTCCTCAATGGGCCGGGAGCCGAGGCGCTGCTCAACGGCCTGTATGTCGCCGAGGGCCGGCAGCATGTGGACAACCACACGGTGCTGGACCACGCCGAGCCGCGCGGCGCCAGCCGGGAATATTACCGGGGCATCCTGGATGGCCAAGCCACCACCGCCTTCCGCGGCCGCATCCTGGTTCGACCCGACGCCCAGCATACCGACGCGGTGCAAAGCGACAAGAACCTGCTGCTTTCCTCCGACTGCACCGCCAATGCCGACCCGCAATTGGAGATCCGCGCTGACGATGTCCGCTGCACTCACGGCGCCACGTTCGGGCAAATTGACGAAGAGGCGCTGTTCTATCTTCGTTCCCGCGGCGTGGGCGCCGAAATGGCCCGGCACCTGCTGATTTTCGCCTTCGCCGCCGAGGCGTTGGGCCGCCTGAACCCCAGCCCCTTGCGCACACGATTGGAAACCGAGCTGTTCTCCCGCTGGACCGGGCTGACGCCGCCCGAGGGAGCCGAGGCCTCCGGTGGCTAACGTCGTCTCCATCGCCGCCGCCGCCGCATCCCTGCCATGGGACGTGGAAGCGGTGCGGGCCGATTTTCCGGCGTTGGCGCAGCTCGTGAATGGGCACCCCCTGGTGTATTTGGACAATGCCGCAACCGCGCAAAAACCCCGCGCGGTGCTGGCCGCGCTGGAAAACTACTACCAGCGGGACTGCGCCAATATCCACCGCAGCGTGCATCAGTTGGGCGAACGGGCCACCGAGGCCTACGAGCGGGCGCGGCGCACCGCCCAGGCCTTCCTAGGAGCGGCGGAGCCGAGGGAGATCGTCTTCACCCGCGGCACGACCGAGGCCATCAATTTAGTTGCCGCCACCTACGGCGCCGCCAACCTCCGCGCGGGCGATGAGATTTTGCTGACCGGCATGGAGCACCACTCCAACATCGTGCCCTGGCAGCTTTTGGCCGAGCGCACCGGCGCCCGGGTGAAGGTGGCGCAGGTCAACGACCGCGGCGAGGTGGAGATGGAGGAGTTCGAACGCCAGCTCTCGCCCCGCACCAGAATCGCCGCCTTCGGACACATTTCCAATGCCCTGGGCACGGTCAATCCGGTCGCCGAGTGGACGGAGCGGGCGCACGCCGCCGGCGCGGTGGTGCTGGTGGACGGCGCCCAGTCGGCGCCCCATCTGCCCATTCACCTCAGCGCCTTGGGCTGCGATTTCTTCGCCTTCTCCGGCCACAAGGTCTTTGGCCCGACCGGCATTGGGGTCTTGTGGGGCCGCGCGGAACTGCTGGAAGCCATGCCGCCCTATCAAGGCGGGGGCGACATGATTGCGTCGGTCAGCTTCGAACGAACGACGTATAACCGCATTCCGTACAAGTTCGAGGCGGGCACGCCGCACATTGCCGGCGCCATCGGGCTGGGCGCGGCGCTGGAGTACTTGCAAACCTTGGGCATGGCGCGGGCCGCTGCCTATGAGCAGGATTTGGCCAGCTACGGCGCCGAGCGTTTGGCCGCCCTTCCCGGCGTCCGTATGATTGGCCAGGCGAGGGAGCGGACCGCGGTGTTTTCCCTGGTGGTCGAGGGAGTGCATCCGCACGACGTGGCCACCGTGCTGGACACCGAGGGAATCGCCGTCCGCGCCGGCCATCACTGCGCCCAGCCGATCATGGACCGCTTCGGAGTCCCGGCGACCACGCGAGCGTCACTTGCGTTCTACAACACCCGGGGCGAAGTGGATCGGCTGGCGGAAGGCCTGGAGAAAGTTCGCCGCATATTTCAGTGCTAGGAGCGCGCATGCCGGAGCTGGACGAACTTTACCAGGAGCTGATCCTTGATCATGCCAAGCGGCCGCGCAACTTTCGCGTCCCCGAGGGCGCGGACCGGAGGGCCGAGGGTTTCAACCGGCTCTGTGGCGATCGCATCACGTTGTTCCTGCGCCTGGAGGACGGCGTGGTGCGGGACGCAGGTTTTCAAGGCGCGGGCTGCGCCATCTTTACCGCCTCCGCTTCCCTGCTGACCGAAGCGGTGAAGGGAAAGAGCGAACAACAAGCGGAGGATTTGTTCCGCCGCTTTCATGCCCTAGTGACCGGGCACGCGGACCAGGCGCAGATGGAAACCCTGGGCAAACTTGCCGCCTTTGGCGGCGTCTCCGCCTACCCGGTCCGGGTCAAATGCGCCAGCTTGGCTTGGCACACCTTAAAAGCGGCTTTGTCGGGCAACGGCGCGCCGGTCAGCACCGAGGAGTAAGCATGCCCACCGACGAGCACCTGCTAGCGCAAGCAGAGGAAAAGGACAAGCGGGCGGCCGAGTTAGAAGACTTAGGCGGCCCCGAACGCGTGGCGGAAGCCCAGCGCCTGCGCGGCGACGCCACGCGGCTAAAGGCGGAGTGGCGCGCCCGGCAATCCGACTGCGCCGGGCTGGAGGAGTTGGTCGTTGAGACGCTGCGCACCTGCTTCGACCCCGAGATACCGGTCAACATCTATGACCTGGGCCTAATTTATGAGGTCAAGGCCGAGGACGACGGCGTGGTCCGGCTGCGGATGACGCTGACGTCGCCCAACTGCCCCGTCGCCGGTTATCTGCCCGGCGAAGTGGAGGGAAAGGTGCGAGGCATCCCGGGGGTGACCGACGTCAACTTCGAGCTGGTCTGGGATCCTCCCTGGCACACCGGTATGATGTCGGAAGAAGCCAAACTGCAACTGGGGATGATGTAGAGGCATGAAGTTCAGCGCTCCAGAGGAATACGGCCTGCGCTGCCTGCTGCGCCTGGGCCAGCAGGCGGAAGGGGCCAGCCTGACGATTCCGGAGATCAGCCGACTGGAGGGCATCTCGCCGGATTACGTCGCCAAGCTGATGCGCCTGCTGCGCCGCGGCCAGCTGGTGCGGAGTTCCCGCGGGCAGGCGGGGGGGTACTCCCTGGCCCGGCCGGCGGAGCAGATCTTCGTTGGCGAGGCTCTGGCGGTGCTCGGCGGGCGGCTCTTCGACCCCAGCTTCTGCGGCCGCTATGCGGGCGAGGAACTGGTCTGCACCCATTCCATAGACTGCTCCATCCGCTCCCTGTGGCGCACCGTGCAGGTTGCCGTGGATCGCGTCCTGACGCGCACCACCTTGCGCGACCTGCTCGGCGCGGAGCGGGAGCTGGACCAGCGGGCAGGCCTGCTGATGCCCACCCCGGCGGTCCACAAGCCGCCCATCACGCAGTAGCCTCTCTCTCTCCCGCGCGCTCCCGACGGGCGAGTTTACCCGGCGCCAAGGCTGGCCGCCGCTAGGCCGCCGGAACCGGGCGGCGTTCCGGACGCAGAAACAGCCGCAGCAGCATGGGACCGATCAGGGAAGTCAGTACCGCCATGGTGATGCCGATGGAGTAGAACGCCTGGGGAATGGCGGCAATCCGCAGACTTTCCGCCGCCACCACGATGCCGACCTCGCCCCGGGGAATCATCCCCAACCCCACCAGCAGCGCGCTGCGCCGCCCGAGGGGCAGAGCCGACAGAGCACACGCCACCAGCTTGGTTACGATGGCGATTCCGGTGATCGCCGCCAGCAGGTACAGCGAGCGCGGGCTGGCCAGCGCGTGGATGGAAACGCGCAGTCCGATGGTGGCGAGGAAAAACGGCACGACGAAACTGCTGACCGCGCCGGCCTGTTGGCGCAGGGGAACGGCGATTTCCTCGCGCTCGCTCAAAAAGACGCCCGCCAGGAACGCGCCGATGATCGCCGCCATGCCGATCTCCGCCGACATCACGGAAAAGGCCAGCAGCACCACCAGCGCCATGGACCAAATGGGCGCGCGCGATCGCAGCCGCCCGATGCGCCCGCTGACGCGGGGCACGGCGGCGTGCCGCAGCAACAGCACTAGCAGGAAGAAGGCAATGGCGAATCCCAGCGTCAGGAGCAAATTGACGATGTGCGGATGGGCGGACGAAAAGCTGGATAGCGCCGAAAGAGCCAGCAGGCCAAGGATGTCGTCCAGCACCGCGGCGCCCAGGATCACCCGGCCGAACGCCGTGTGCGTGGCCCCGAAATCCTCCAGAATCTTGGCCGTGATGCCGATGCTGGTGGCGACCAAGAGCGTGCCGACAAAGCGCGCGGTCACGGCATTTTCTCCGGCCGCCAGCGCGAACCACCATCCCACCAACAACGGCGTCAGTACGCCAATCAGAGCCACCATGAAGCTGGTGACGCCGTGATGCAAGATCTCTTCCGGCTGGGTATCCAGCCCGGTTTCGAACAAGAGAAAAATGACGCCGATCTCCGACATGAAATCGAGGGTGGAAGACGGCGTCACCCAACCCAGCATCGCTGGGCCGACGAGAAAGCCGAAGACGATTTGGCCGATCAGCGGCGGCTGGCCCAGGCGCTCGAAGATCTCCTCCCCCACCTTGGCGGCGGCGAACACCACAAACAGGCTGAATAGGCCTTGCAGCCCCGACTGCGGCATGTTCCTTCCAAGATAACGTGGCGTCAGCGCCGCCGGGCGGGGTGGGACACGCGGACGGAGACGCGCGCACGGGGCGCCCGCCTTCGTTCGCGCGGCTAGCGCGGGCGTTCATTCGGCTAACGCGGGCCGTCCGCCAATGGTTCACCTCGAGCCACCGCGGGCGAGGCGGCGACAAAGTCCACGCCTCGCCGCTCCGGCCCCAGCGCCACCACCACCGCGCCGAACACCAGCGTGATGAGGATGAATCCGGCCATGGCCGGGGCATAACCCGAGCGATGCCCGAGAGCGAATTCCACCGTGCCCACCGGCGCGGCGAACAGAATGCCCAATTGGTAGGCGAGGCCGGGGAGCAAGCCTCTGGCGGCCCCGGGGGAGAGTTCATTCAAATGCGCCGGGATGATGCCCCACGCGCCCTGCACCCCAGCCTGCATCAAGAACGATCCCACCGCCAGCGCCGCCACGGTGCCGCCAAACGCCCACAAAGGAATTACCAGCAAGGACAACCCCATTCCCGCCAGCAGGCCGCGGCGGCGGCCCCATTGCTCCGACGCCAGCCCGAAGACAATGCCCCCGGCGATGGCGCCGAGATTATAGAGAATGGCCAAATTGGCGATGACGCCGGCGGAGAGGTGGTGGGCGACGCGCAGGAAATCAGGATAAAGATCCTGCGTGCCATGGGACAGAAACATCATGCCCGTCATCAGCAGCAGCAGATACGCCAGCCTCTTGCGGTTGCCCAACGCGGCGCGCAGAATCGCGCCGGCGCTCGGCGCCCGGTTGCGCTGCCAGGCTTCCGACTCCGGGACGCGCCAGCGTACGTAGAGAGCCAGCAGCGCGGGCAAGCCGCCCAGAAAGAACATCGCCCGCCAGCCCCAGGCGGGCAGCACGAACCGCGCCGCCAGCGCGGCCAGCAGGTAGCCGACGGGATAGCCGCTTTGCAAGACGCCGCTGAACAAGCCGCGCCGGCGCCGCGGGGCAGCCTCCATGGCCAGCGACGCGCCCACTCCCCATTCGCCTCCCATGCCGATGCCATACAGGGCCCGCAGCACGAAAAACACCGCAAAGTTGGGGGCGAAACCGCAGAGCAGCTCCATCAAGGAGAAGAACAGGATATTGGCGATCAGCGGCCGGCGGCGGCCATAGCGGTCGGCGAGCAATCCGAACAAGACCGCTCCCAACGGCCGCATCGCCAGCGTGGCGGTTAGCGTGAGGACAATGTCGGTTTTGGAGACGGCGAAATGCCGCGCCAGGATGCCGATAAGAAACACCACGGCAAAAAAATCAAAGGCATCGAGCATCCAGCCGAGGAACGCCGCCGCCACCGCGGGCGTGGCGCCATGAGTGTGATGCGAAACACAAGCCGGCGCTGGCATCTTCCTATTCTGCGATACGTGGGATCATGGCTTAGAGCTGCTTAGAGCCATGGGCAAATTCTGGTCTGGTTTTTTGGTCGGCATCCTCGCGCTGTTCGTCGCCGTCATTCTCAGCGCGGTGGCCGGCATCATTCCCGTCGCCACCAATTCCGGGCCCCTGCCGATGGAACGCTGGCTGGCGAAAACGGCTTTGCACGCCAAGCTGCGGTCCGCGCGTGGAGTCCTCAGCCCCATTCAGCCGACCGCGGCCAATTTGCTGGCGGGCGCGCAGGTCTACAACACGCACTGCGCCGTGTGCCACGGCTCGCACCAGCACCCGGTCACGGCGATTTCCATGGGCATGTATCCTCCGCCGCCCGCGCTCTGGACGCAGCGCGGCATGGTCACTGACGACCCGGTGGGTGTCACGCATTGGAAGGTGCAAAACGGCATTCGCCTGACGGGCATGCCCAGTTTTTCCGGCTCGTTGACTCCCACGCAAATGTGGCAGGTCAGCTTGCTGCTGCGCAACGCGGATCATTTGCCTGCGAGCGTCACCGCGGCGCTGGCGCCGCAGCCGGCGACAACCCCGCCGCAATCGCACTGAGGCCGGCGCCCGCTGGGGGCGGTTCTCCTCTGCGCAGCGGCATGGTTTCGAGGCCGTTCCCGCCCCGCCCGTTCCGTTGGAGGGGGGCCGATTTCCCACTCGGCCCTGGGATGAATCCCCTGGTCTTTAGCCTTGCCTAGGGGTTTTTCCGTATGCCAAATGAGCGGCAAAGTGCTTGACCCGAAACGGGTTGCGCTCTGACACTAAAGCTGAAACCGCATAGGGGGGTAGAACGATGCCGCTAAATATTTTGATTGCTGACGATCACGAGGTGGTCCGGCAAGGCGTACGAAAAATTATCGAGTCCGAACCAGATTGGACCGTTTGCGCCGAAGCGGCAAACGGCACGGAGGCGGTGTCTCGAACCCTGGAGTTGCGACCCGACGTCGTGGTCATGGACCTAGGCATGGCCGAGATGAACGGGCTTGAGGCGACGCGGCAGATTCTCCAAGCGGCGCCGAAAACCCGCGTGCTGGTCCTGACCATGCACCAGTCCGAGGCGCTGATGCGGGATGTGCTGGAAGCCGGAGCGCGGGGCTACATGCTGAAAAGCGACGCCGGCCGCGACCTGGTCAGCGCTATCCGGGCCCTGAACGAGCAGAAGACGTTCTTCACGCCCAAGATCACCGAGCTGGTGGTGGACGGATTTCTCAAGGGGAAGGACTGGGACGGGCGGACGCCCGCCAGCCGGCTCACGCCTCGGGAGCGCCAGATCGTGCAACTGCTGGCCGAGGGCCGCAGCAACAAGCAGGTGGCGGCGGCGCTAAACATCAGCGTCAGCACGGCAGAGACACACCGCACCAACATCATGCGCAAGCTCAACTTTCACAGTCTGACCGACCTGGTCCACTTCGCCATCCGCAATCACATCGTGGAAGCCTAGAACGCGCCGAGGCCTATCCGCCGCGATGCCGGCGCGAAGCGCGCGAGCGCGGCAGACCGGCGGGAAAGCGGCGCGGCCGGTTTTCCGCCGGGGCCGGCGCGAAGACTCCCCTGCGGCCTACGCCAAGACCGCACCGCCGTTGGCCGAGAGCACGGAACCGGTCATGAAATTCGACCAGGGCGTGCAATAAAACAAAATGCAACCGCCGAGTTCCCGCGGCGTGCCGACCCGTCCCAGGGGTATTTTCGCCAACACCGGAGCGGGACGGCGGCGCAGCACCGGGGCCGACATGTCCGTGGCGACCCAGCCCGGAGCCACCGCATTCACCAAAATCCCGTGCCGCGCGACCTCGGTGGACAAGCCCCGCACCAAGGCGATCACGCCGCCTTTGGCGGCGGCATAATGCGCATGAAAGGCCTCGCCCCGCTGCGCGGCGGTGGACGCCACCAAGATGACCCGGCCCCGCGGCCGCCCGCGCAGGACCCGTTGGCGCTTCATGCGTGCCACCGCGGCGGCGGCCAAGCCGAAGGCGGAGTCTAGGTTGGAAGCGAGGATGGCGCGCCATTCGCGCTCCGTAATGCGCTCCACCGGCCGGTCCTCCGGCGGCCATACCCCGGCATTGGCCACGGCGATGTCGAGCCGGCCGAAGCGCCCTACCGCTTCGGCCACCAGCCGCTTTGCGGAGCCGGGCTGCGAGGCGTCGAGCCGCAGCGCGACTACACTGGGCTCCCCGTCTTTTCGCCCGGCGGCGCCATTCGCCGCAGCCGCTACCCGCCGCGCCGCCTCGCCGTCACGGCGATAGGTGAACACCACGCGCGCACCCGCCGCCGCCAGCAACCCCACCGCCGCCGCGCCAATGCCGCGGGATCCGCCGGTGAGCACCGCCACCTGGCCTTCCAAATCAACCGGAATCATGATCCTCCTCGGAGTCCAGTGTACCGGCCCGCGGCCAAGTGTGCCGCGGGCATGCAGGCGCAGGGCACCGCCGCCTTGGGCGGCGGCCGCCGGCACGGAACACTAGAATCCCGGCGGCGGGAGCGGTAGCGGCGGGGGCGGGCTCATCGCCGGCGGCCGCATCCCATGGCGCGCGATCAGCAATACGACGGTCAGCACCACGCCCACGGCGGCGGCCACGGCAATGGGCAGCCAATTCGGCTGCAACTTCGGCGGTTGCTCCTCCACGGGCAAATTCGCGCCAAGGCGTTGCAGGTCCGCGACCATCGCCCGCACCGCGGCGTCGAAGTTGCGGTCGCGGTTGCGCTGCAGGAGCGCGGAACGCACCGGCTCAGTCACCGTCCAGAGCAACACCTGGGGCTGCGGCTGAAAGATCCGCAGCCGCAGCCGCGCGTACGCGATTTGGTCCTCAGGATCGCTTTCGGGACACGCAAACGACACCGCCAGAATCAGGTTGGCCTGCGCCGGCGTAGCCACCAATTGGTAGCGGCCCCAGGCCCGCAGCGCGGCGTACAGTTGCCGATATCCGCGGTTGGCGCCGATGAACCAAGAACATGTGTTCCCACCATTGGCCAGGAAGACGGTCCGCGCCGACTGGATTTGCACCGGCACCGGTGGGGGCTGCTGCGCCCAGGCGAACCCCGCCAATCCGGTGGCGGCTGTCACCGCCATTGCCCATTGCCTGACGCAACGCATCGCCGCACCTCCTCCAAGCACACCGGCATCGCCGGCGTCTTTAGAGTGACGCGCGCCAACTTAGCCCAACCTGATGACCGCCCAGCCGGTCAGGCAGGCGGCGATGGCGCGGCCCCAGCCGGTGACTCAGCTGATGCGCCGCCTTGCCCCTGGCTTCGCGGGCCGCCGTGCCGGCTTTACCGAGCGCCCGCCCCCGCCCGCTGTTCGCCGCCAGCGCTCCGGCCCGCGACGATGAACGCCAGCGCCAAGCAAACGGCGATCAGCACCTCGACAATCACCGCACCGAAGAAAAAATAGCGCAGGGAATCCGCCGCCAGCGCCACGAACGCGAGGGCAAACACCAGCAGCACCGGCCGCAGACGCGCGCCTGCCTCCCGCGCTAACGACGCCAGCAGCCAAAACACGACTCCCAGTGCGGTCAAGAAGATGCTGAGCCCCAATCCCATACCCATGAGGAAGTCCCAGTAGGTGCGCGGATTCCCCATCCATGGAAAGGATGTGTTCTGCATCACCCCGGCTACCTGAGCCGCGGCCCCAGGCGAGGGCTTGCCAAAAACGCTCCCGATGGTATGCAGCGCGGCGTGAATCAACGTCAACACGGAAGCAATGCGCAAAAGCAACGCGGTCTTCATGCGAATCCTGCTCGGTCCCGAGAAGGTTTCGGCGCCGTTGAGGGCGCCGGCGATGGCAGGCTGGCTGATCTAGCCAATCCAACACCGGCGCGCGGAGTCTCGGGGCGGAACGAGCACAGCTTACCAGAAGCGCGATGCGTCGCAGCCGCCGCAACCAGTGCGCCGCACCGTGGATTTCCGGGGTGGCCGGCCGCAATTGGGCCGCGATTAGCCGGCGCCTGCACCGCTGATGCGCCGGCGCGCGTCCGGCTGCCCCTCCGGGCTTGGACCGGAACCGGCTTAGGCGCCTGGCTCTAGACGGCGCCCCGGCGGCTATCCCGCGGGCTCCCCACCTCGGCACGCGCCACTGCGTGCCGACGGCGCGCCGGTGCGACGGAGGCGGATACCCGCAAGCGCTCACGGCGTATCCAGGTTGGCGCCGCAGGTTGGCGCCGCAGGTTGGCGGGTGCGGTCAGGCGCCGGGCGACTGCCAGCGAACGGAGGTCCGATGGAATGTCGCGCGAACGTTAAAAGGGCCCTCGAAGCATTTCGCCCCGAGAGCCCTTTTGGTTGCGCCACTTCGTCTGTTCTCTGTTCTTGCAACGCACATGCCAAACCATGCACCGCTGATTTCACAAGGTTTGCGCCCAGCGCCCCTCCTCGCCCGCGAGTAAAATCCTCCCTGGAGGGCGCAAATTCTACCGGGCGGGCGCTTCCTGGTAAAAATGTCCTAATCCCCGGAAGCGGGCGCAGCGTTGAGCTTGCAGGTCCGCACCGGACAGATTTTCCATTCCCGCCAGAGCACGCTCCAGCGCGTCGCCCAGCATCTGCGCCGCCGCCTTGGGATCGGTGTGGGCGCCGCCGGGAGGTTCCGGCACGACTTCGTCCACCAAGTCCAAGGCAAGCAGTTCGGCGGCGGTCAGCTTCAGGGCCGCGGCGGCGATCTCTTTTTTCTCCGCATCGCGCCACATGATCGAGGCGCAGCCCTCCGGCGAGATCACCGAATACATGGCGTTTTCCAGCATCAGCACGCGATTTCCCATGCCGATGCCCAGGGCTCCCCCGCTCCCGCCTTCCCCCACCACGGTCGCCACCACGGGCACCCGCAAGCGGGCCATCTCCC
>DAHUYO010000050.1 GCA_027315185.1 Acidobacteriota bacterium | reverse complement strand
GCGGGGCGGCGCGAAAACGCCAATGCGGCGGGCGCCCGCCGCGGTCCCGGTGAGCGGCTGGCGTAGCGCCGTTGCCGCGCCGCGCGGGCGCGGAGCCGGGCGCCGGCCCGGCGCGCTGAGGGGTGCATTTCGCGGTTCCACTGGACCAAGGGACGGTCCCGCGCCGCGGGCGGCATGCTAGCGTCCTAGCAGCGGCTGCATCTGCGGATCCCATGCATATTGACGATATTTTGCGATTGGCGCTCGAGCGCAAGGCCAGCGACATTCACCTGAAGGTCGGGGGCGTGCCCTACCTGCGCACCGACGGCGAACTGAAGCCGCTGCAAGAAATGAGCCGCCTCACGCCCGAGGGCATGCTCACCATGGCGTTCAGCATGATGAGCAACAAGAACAAGCAGCGCTTCAAGGACACCAACGAAGCCGACTTCGCCTACAGCCTCTCCGGCATGGGCCGCTTTCGCGTCAACGTCTTCCAGCAGCGCGGCAACGTGGGCATGGTGCTGCGCGTCGTGCCGACCCGAATCCAGACCACCGAGGAGCTGTTCCTCCCGCAGGTGATCGAAAAGCTCTGCGAGGAGCGGCGCGGCCTGATCCTGGTTACCGGCACCACCGGCTCCGGCAAGTCCACCACCCTGGCCGCCATGGTGGACCGCATCAACGCGACCCGCAGCGACCACATCATCACCATCGAGGATCCGATCGAGTTTCTGCACCGCGACAAGGCCGGCATCGTCAATCAGCGCGAGGTGGACGTGGATACCGCCACCTTCAGCGTGGCCCTGCGCGCCGCCCTTCGCCAGGACCCGGACGTGGTGCTGGTCGGCGAAATGCGCGACCTGGAGACGATCCATACCGCGCTGCTGGCCGCCGAAACCGGCCATCTGGTCATGTCCACCCTGCACACGTTGGACGCGACCGAAACCATCCAGCGCATCATCGCGGTCTTTCCCGCCGACGAGCAAAAGCAGATCCGGCTGCAACTCGCCTCGACCCTGAAGGGCATCATCTCGCAGCGATTGGTGCGCAAGGCGGATGGCATCGGCCGCGTGCCGGCAGTCGAGGTTTTGGTCACCACCAGCTACATTCGCGACTGCATCGTCATCCCGGAGAAGACCACCATGGTGCGCGACGCCATCGCCGCCGGCGGCTCGCAATACGGCATGCAAACCTTCGACCAAAGCCTGCTGGGGCTGTGGCGCAAGGGCCTGATCACCTACGACGTGGCCTTGCAGAACGCCAGCCATCCGGACGACTTCAAGCTGCGCGCCCAGGGCGTCAGCTCCGGCGGCGCGGACGCCGCCGCCGCCGCGCCCGCGACCGCCGGCGAATTCGACCGCGGCTTCTAGCCGCGCCGGGCAGGGCGGCGCCAGCGCGCCGTTGCGCGACCGATCTTTCCGGGAGCCGCTCGCCGCGGCGCTGATCCCGTGTCCCATCCTCCCGGCCGGCCCGCGCGCCGGCTACGATCGCCGGGCCCGGCGCCGGGGCGGGCCGGAGAGGGTCCGCGGGGTCCGCGGCGCAGCTGCCCAGGCGGCGGCCCTTTTTGCTTGCGGAATACCACTCCGTATGCAATATATGACTCTCGTACGGAGTCCCAGGCATGCGCACCGCATGCCGCTCCCCGCCGGGTTTGCCGTCCGCCCGGAGATCTGGAATATCCAAAAAAGGAAACGCGATCCATGCCGTTGCAGCTCCGCTCGTGGCTCCTCTCCGTTTTGTGCTTGGCCATGCTGCCCGTCGCGGCCCAGGCGCAGGGACGGCTGGCCAATTACCGGAACGCCGAAAAGTTCATGCTGGGCAATGTCTTCGCCCACATCCGCCTGGCGCGGGTCACTCCCACCTGGATCAGCCCTGACCGCTTCTGGTATCTGCGGGCGGGGCCGCACGGGCGGCGATTCCTGGTGGTGAACGCGGCGCGGAATACGGTCGCGGCGGCGTTCGATCAGGCGCGGATTGCCGCCGCCCTGTCCCAGGCCGCGCACCGCCCGGTGCGGGCGAATCACCTGCCCTTCGAGGATTTCCGCTACGTCGACCATGAGCGCGCCATCCAATTCGACTTCGCGCGGGCCGGTTGGACCTGCTTGCTCCCGTCAGCGAGCTGCGCCAAGGGGCCGACCATCCCCGCTCTGTTCCCTCATTTCCGCTACGCCCCGGCATTCGTGCCGCATGGCGCGGCCTCGCTGGAGAACGTCTCGCCCAACGGCAAGTGGACGGCGTTCGTGCGCGATCACAATTTGTTCGTACGCTACCAGACCGGCACGGTCGTCCAGCTGACCTCTAACGGCAAGCCGGGCGACGACTATGCCACGCCGCTTCCCGATCTGCGTACGCTGGTCGCCGAGGGCGTGACCAACGGAGACAACGTCAAGGAACCACCGGCGGTCTTCTGGTCGCCGGACTCGAGCGAGCTGATCACCTACCGGCTGGACTCCAGGAACGCCGGCCGCTACAACAGCATCCAGTTCGTGCCGCCGCATCAGCTGCGGCCCATCGCCTACAACTACGTTTATCCGCTGCCCGGGGAGATTTTGCCGCAGGCGTATCCGGTGATCTTCAACCTGAATACCGGCAAGCGCATCAACGTGGCGACGCCGCCCATTCGGATCCAATTCGAAGGCGGGCCGTACTTCCGCTGGCTGAACAATCGCACGGTGTTTTACACCTACGACCACCGCGGGGAAAAGAGCATTGTCCTGCGGGAAATCAACGCCCAGACGGGCGCCCAGCGGGATATCCACCGCGAGGTGGCCAAGCCCTATCCCTACGTGGATCCCGGCGAGAGCCTGTTCCGGTTCGTGGATCACAACCGGGAGTTCCTGTGGGCCTCGGAACGCAGCGGCTGGAATCAGCTCTATCTGTACGACGCGCGGACCGGCAAGCTGATCAACCGGGTGACCCACGGCGACTGGGTCGTGCGGCGCATCGTGGCGGTGGACGAGAAGACGCGGCAGGTGTATTTCCTCGCCGGCGGGGTCAATCCGAAGATGGACCCCTATTACACGCAGCTCTACCGCGCGAACTTCAACGGCACGGGCATGCAGTTGCTGACGCCGGGGAATTACGATCACGCGGCGAGCGTCTCCCCGAACGGGCGCTTTGTCGTCGACAACTATTCCACCGCCTCCGATCCCGGCGAGTCGGTGCTGCGCCGGGCCAGCGACGGCGCGGTCATTCGCGTGCTCGAACGGCCCGATATCTCCTGGCTACGGCGCCAGGCCTGGGTTCCTCCCATCCATTTCGAGGGCAAAGCCGCCGACGGCAAGACCGATCTGTACGGCGTGATCGTCCGGCCGACGCATTTCAACCCGGCGAGGAAATACGCCGTGCTGGAAAACATCTACACCGGGCCGCAAGGGTTCTTCACGCCGAAGTCGTTTGGCGCGGCGCTGCGGCTGCAGTCCATGTCGGAGCTGGGCTTCGTGGTGGTGATGCTCGACGGCCGCGGCACCACGGGCCGCTCGCGCGCCTTCCACGATTTCTCCTACCACAACATGGGCAACGTGTTCGTGGACCATGTGGCGATGATCAAGCAGATGGGGGCGAAATACCCGTGGATGGACCTCAATAAGGTCGGGATCTACGGCACCTCCGCCGGCGGGTACGGCTCCGCGCATGCGTTTCTCCAGTTCCCGGGCTTCTACAAGGTCTGCGTCTCGACCTCCGGCGATCACGATCCGCGCATGGACAAGGCCTGGTGGAACGAACTGTATCAGGGCTGGCCGGTGGGCAAGGACTACGCCGAGCAGGCGAACGAGGCGCTCGCCAAGAATCTCCAAGGGCATCTGCTGCTGATCCACGGCGACATAGACGACAACGTCAATCCCGCCGAGACGATGCGCTTGGTGAGTGCGCTGATGACCGCGAACAAGCCCTTCGACATGCTCTTGGTGCCGAACATGTACCACGGCGACAGCGGGCCGCACGCCCTGTACGTCACGCTGCGGCGCTGGAACTATTTCGTGCGCTATTTGCTCGGCGGCCGCCCGCCGGCGCATTTCGTCCTCCACCCGCGCCGGTTCCATTTCTAAGCCGGCCGCGCGGGCCGGGCTCTTTTTTCGGCTCGGAAGGGCCGGCGCGAGCGTGGCCGTGAGGTTTCTCACGCTGCCGCCATGGCGGCGCTAACTGATAGCGCTTGCAGCGGTTTCCGCTTGCGGAATCCTGAAACGTATGCAATATATGAGTGCCATAGCGAATGCGGTAAACCGCCATCGCAATTACGGAGGAGTCACGGTGAAGAAGCGAATCGTCCTCTGCCTGCTGTGTGGATTTTGGGCAACGTTGAGTCTGTGGGCGCAGAACAATCCGACCGGCACGCTGGCGGGCGCGGTGATGGACCCCAGCCACGCCGCCGTGCCCGGGGCCAAGATCATCGCCGATGATCTGACCACCGGCATCGTGCTGAAGGCGGCCAGCGATTCCCAGGGCCGGTTTCAAATCGCCAACGTGCCTCCGGGGAAATACAACGTCGCGGTCACCGCCAAGGGCTTCCGCGGCGCGGTGTTTCAGTCCGTGGCCATCGTCGCCGGCCAGGTCTATGACCTCAATCCGGTGCTGAAGGTCGGCTCGGTGAGTTCCGAGGTGACGGTGCAGGCCGGCGCCCAGGTGCTGCACACCACGCAGACCGCGATCACCAGCACGGTCAGCGCCCGGGTGGTGAACAACGTGCCCACCGCCTCCTCCGGCAACGCCATGTACGGCGCGACGCTGCTGAACCCGGCCATCCAGACCATCGGCGGGCCGCGCCAGTCCAGCGCCGAGGGCCTGCCCGGCGGCGCGGTGAACGTCACCATTGACGGCATCTCGGCGCAATGGGAGCAGGGCAAATCGGGCGATCCGTTCTTCGCGATGATCACCCCCAACGCCTCCGACGTCGGCGAGCTGGACATGACCACCGCCGCCGGCGGCCCGCAGACCAGCAGCGGCGCGGTGCAGGTCAACTTCATCAGCCAGCGCGGGACCAACCAATGGCACGGCGGCGTTTGGGATTATTTCCGCAACGACGCGCTCAACTCCAACTACTACTTCAACAACCTGGCGGGCACGCCGCGGCAGAAGGTGCGCTACAACCAGTGGGGCTATAAGGTCGGCGGCCCAATCATCAAAAACAAGCTGTTCTTCTTCACCGACATGAGCATCTTCAGCCAGCCGCAGAGCGACGCCATCACCAACACGCTGCTGACGCAGCAGGCGGCCAGTGGCTTGTTTACCTATGCACCCACAGCCATGCCTGGCACGGCCGCGCCCAATACCTGGACCACCTGCGACGCCGCCAAGGGCACCTGCACCGCCAACCTGCTGGCGATGGCGAAGAATTATGGCGCGCCCTCCACGATTGACAGCTTCGTCGGCAACACGCTGGGGCTGATGCAGAAGTCCGTGACCGCGCCGGGCGTGGGATCGCTGGGCAACACCTCGCTGTATCAGCAAGGGATCACCTTCAACGAGAACGGCACCGACCGGCAGCTGAATCCGGACCTGCGGCTGGACTACAACATCAACAACAGCAACTCGCTGGAGTTCGATTACCACCTCAGCCAGTTCATCCTCTCCCCCGCCTTCCTGGACGGCACCGCCTACACCTATCCGATCGCGCCCTTCAACACCAACCAGGGCGGCTACTACGCCGACCGCGCGATCTGGTCGGTGGCCTGGCGCTGGACTGTCAGCCCGACGCAGAGCAACGACCTGCGCATCGGCTGGCAGAACAGCAAGGAGTCGTTCTTCAACAACGAGGTCGCCGGCATCTATCCCACGATGAGCACCAACTTGGGCTCGATCCGCATGCGGCCGAACTTCCCCGGGGAAATCACCAACCCCTACCTCGGCTACGGCCCCTACTCCGACTGGGACAATATCTGGCAGGTGATTGACAACTTCGCGTGGGTGGACGGCAATCACAACCTGTCGTTCGGCTTCAGCTATAGCCGGCCGACCTACAAGGATTTGGGCACCAGCAACCTGGTCGCCAACGTCGGCGTGGGGCTGAGCGGCGGAGAGCCGATCGCCACGCAGTTCAACACCACCAATCTGCCCGGCATCAGCAACGGCGACCTGACCGCCGCGCAGGACATCTACGGCATGCTGGTGGGCAATGTGACCAGCTACTCGGCCTCGGTGGCCTTCGATCCCGCCAAGCGCAACTTCGTGACCGGCGCGCCGAGCGTGGACCAGTACTACCAAACCAACTTCGGCTTCTACGGCAACGACAGCTGGCAGGTCGAGCCCAACCTGACCTTGAACTACGGCTTGCGCTGGCAATTCCAGGGCGCGCCGGTGGACCAGTTGAACGAATACTTCATGCCCACCAACGGCTACGCCGGGGTCTTCGGCGTCTCCGGCGTGAACAACCTGTTCAAGCCCGGCACGCTGACCGGCTCCGTGCCCAGCTTCGTCAACGACCAGGGCAAGTCCTGGTACCACAACTATTACGGCGACTTGGCGCCCAGCGTCGGCCTGGCCTGGGAACCGCAGTTTGGCGGCTCGTGGTGGCGGAAGATCTTCGGCGATCCGGGCGACACCGTCCTGCGGGGCGGCTATTCCATCGCCTACTCGCGGGAAGGCATGGAGAACTGGAGCAGCATTTCCGGCGGCAATCCCGGCTATTACGGCAGCCAGTACGACAACGCCATCCCCTACACGCAGACGCCCGTGGCCGGGCAGTTCGCCGCCGGAACTGTGGCGTTGAACAACCTGAGCATCCAGTCGGTGGCGCAGAATCCGAGCAGCTTCCAAACTTCGTTCCCGATCACGCCCTCGGCCTTCCAGGCCGTGAACGTGGTGGATCCGAATCTGCGCATGCCCATGGTGCAGTCCTGGTCGTTGGGCATCCAGCGGGCGCTGTCCCCGCACATGGCGCTGGAAGTTCGCTATGTCGGCAACCACGCCACCGGCTTGTGGCAGCAGACCAACCTGAACGAGGTGAACATCTTCCAAAACGGCTTCCTGAATGAATTCAAGAACGCCGCCAGCAACATGGCCATCTGCCAGGCCAACGCCGCGGCCTGCCAGACGGCGCAAGCGAACGCCGGCGTGGCTAGTCCCGGCGCCGCCAACTTCGCCGATTGGGGCTTGCAAGGCCAGGTGCCGCTGCCGATCTTCACCGCCGCCTTCACCGGCGGCACGGCGGATGCGGCGGGCGCGGCCAGCCAGGCCAACCCCGGCTTCGCCACCAACACCAATTACCTGAGCACCGGCCAGGCTGGCGCGATGGCCAACAACCTGTCCAGCAGCTACAGCTACTGGCAGAACATCATGAAGGCCGGCTACCCGTCCAACTTCTGGGTGGTGAATCCGCAAGCCACCGGCGGCGCCTATCTGCTGCGCAACGAGCTCCAGTCCACCTACAACGCCCTGGTCATTGACCTGCGCCGGCGTCCGCTGCACGGCTGGACCTTCGACATGAATTACACGCTGGCCCATGCGCTGACCAACGACTTCCAGCATGAGAACGGCATCAATTTCCTCAACTTCACCACCCTGCGCAATCCCGGCATGAACAAGGGGCCGTCGCCGTACGACATCCGCAACGCCTTCAAGATGTACTCGCTGTGGGATCTGCCCTTCGGCCCCGGACATGCCTGGTCCAGCGGCAACGGGCTGGTGCGCACGCTGATCGGCGGCTGGCAGTTCGGCACCACGATGCGTTGGCAGAGCGGCTACCCCGTGTGGATCAACGGCGGCAACGCGACGGTGAACCAGTACGACAGCGGCGTCCAGCTCAACGGCATGTCGCTACAACAGGTGCAGAGCCTGCTGGGCGTTTACAAGACCGCCACTCCGGCGCCCGGCGCGGTCTGGTATGTGCCGCAAGCGCTGCTGGGCACCGGCGGGCAGCAGGCGAACTTCAACATCCTGTCGCCCTGCACCACGCCGGGCAAGTTCTGCGGCATGACGTTCCTTTACAGCCCGTCGTTCTACCGCGCCGATCTCTCGTTGATGAAGCGGACGCAGATCACCGAGCGGGTGCGCTCGCTGATCGAAGTCCAGTTCCTCAACGCCTTCAACAACGCCAACTTCATCTGGGGCAACACCTTCTTCGCCACCGCGGCCAAGAGCATCCAGTCCAGCGGCTTTGGCCGCATCTTCAGCGCCTACCAAGCGCAAGACGAGGGTAATGACCTGGGCGGCCGCACGGTGCAGTTGGTGGCGCGCTTCAGCTTTTAGCCGTACCCGTTTGTTGTGCCCGGCGCTCCTGGGCGCCGGCGGCCTCCTGAGGGCCATTCGCCGCCGCGCTTCCGGTCTTCCGGGACGCGGCGGTTTCCTTTTGGCGCCCGCCACGGTCCGCGGGCCGGGACCGCCCGGGCTCCGCATGAAAGTGTATGTAATCGAACAATCTGTACAGATAAACAAGCCCTTCGCTTGGGCCGTACGGAAAATGGATCTTGACATTTCTGACGTGGTGGATTGTAGTTGCCTTCGTTTACTTTTGTTTTCCACTGCAAAAGCAAGCGGAGGTCCCTATGGCGGTGCGTCGGTGGATCGTATGCGTGGCGTTGGCAATTATGGTGGTGCTGGGGGCGGCGGCTCCCGCATGGGCGCAGTTCACGACGGCGAGCCTTGGCGGGCAGGTGACTGATGCCTCGGGCGGCGTGGTGGTGGGCGCGACGGTACGCCTGCGGGATACCGGGACCGGCCAGGTCTTTTCCGCCCGCACCTCGGCCGCGGGCCGCTACCTGTTCCCGGCGCTGCCGGTCGGCGGATACCGGCTGACCGTTTCCAAAGCGGGATTTCAGACCTTCGTGCAAACCGGCATTGTGCTGAACGTGAATCAAGCGGCTACGCAGTCGGTGACGCTAAAAGTGGGCGCCACCAGCCAGGAGGTGACCGTCAGCGGTAATGCGCCGCTGGTCACGACCCGCTCAGCGGCGGTCGGCCAACTGGTGAACCGGCGCAGCATCGCCAACTTGCCGCTCAATGGCCGCCAGGCGCAGAGCCTGGTGTTCCTAGTGCCCGGCGCCGCGGACGTCACCAACAACTACTGCGGAGCGGGCTGCGAAGGCGGCGCCTACCCCGGCGAGCAATACGCCGACGTCAACGGCGGCGGCCCCAACGGCGTCAACTATCAGTTGGACGGCGCCGATAACAACGATACCTACATGAACACCAATTTGCCGTTTCCCGATCCCGACGCCATTCAGGAGTTCAGCGTCCAGACCGGTAACATGAGCGCGGAGTACGGCAATGCGGTCAGCGGGGTGGTCAACATCGTCACCAAATCGGGCACCAACCGGTTCCACGGTGATCTGTTCGAGTTCCTGCGCAATGACGCCTTCGATGCGCGCAATTTTTTTGCCACCACGCGGGACCGGTTGAAGCAAAATCAGTTCGGCGGCACTCTGGGCGGGCCGATCCTGCGCAACAAGCTGTTCTTCTTCGCCAGCTACCAGGGCGAAATCACCCGCACCGCGCCCAACGGCAACATCGCCATCGTGCCCACGCTGGCCGAGCGCGGCGGCGACTTCAGCGCGCTATGCTCCGCGTACGATTCCTCGGGCATGTGCACGCCCGCCGCCTTGGCGGCCGGCGGAACGCAGCTGACGGATCCGAGCACCGGGCAGCCCTTCGCCTATAACAAGATTCCCTCCGGCGATCTTTCGACGCCAGCGCGGAACTTCCTGAAGTACCTGCCCCTGCCCAATCAGCCGGGCGGCGTGCTGAATTATCTGGGCCCCGCGGCCAACACAACGGACAACCAGTTTCTCGGGAAAATTGATTATTATCTGGGCGCCAAGCAGCACATCAGCGGACATTATTTTTTCACTCGCTTCAACGAGCCGGCGCCGGCGGTGGGCAATGACATTCTGGCGATGAGTTCCAACGCCAACCGCATCCGGGTGCAGACGGTGGCCCTGAACGACGCCTATGTCGCCTCGCCGACGCTGCTGTTCAACACCTGGTACGGCTGGAACCAGCAGGTGGGGGGGTACGTGCAGTCGGCGCCGTTTTCGGCGAATGCCCTGGGAGTGAACATGGCGCCGTCGCCGACGCCCCAGCTGAACATCACGGTAGACGGCTACTTCGCCGCCGGTTCGTCCAATGTCGGCGCCTACGACCGCGGCGACCAGACCCTGCGGGAAGTGATTACTTGGGTCAAGGGCAATCAGCAGCTCACCATGGGCGGCGAGATGCTGCGCGTCACCGCGCCCATCAGCAATCAATACCTACAGGGCGGCAGCTTTGATTTTGGAGGAAGTCTTTCTGGCAACAACCTCGCCGATTTCATGCTAGGCGACGTGACCCAGTTCGTGCAGGGGGGCGGGATTTATGCCAACGTCACCGGCTACAATTGGGCGGCATTCCTCCAGGATGACTGGCACGCGACGCCCAGCCTTACGCTGAGCGGCGGGCTACGCTGGAATCCCTATTTGCCCTATACCGACAGTGAGAACCGGCTGCCCTGCTTTCTGCCCGGGCATCAGTCGCAGCGCTTCCCGAACGCTCCGGCGGGCCTGCTGTTCGCGGGCGATCCCGGCTGCCCGGCGGGAACGGTCAAGTCCAATTGGTCGGCGTTCGCCCCGCGTTTCGGTTTCGCCTACCGGGTCACCGCGGATGGAAAGACCAGCCTGCGCGGCGGTTTCGGGCTGTATTATCAGCCGCCGGAAACTCTGGCGTGGCAGGATGCGGCCGGCGTCGCCCCCTTCGCGCCAGTCTTCACGCTGAACGGCGTGAGCTTCGCCGACCCCTGGGGCAGCGCCGGGCTGAGCGATCCCTTCCCGGCGCAGTTCGGGCCGAAGCTGCCGCCGTCGAACGTCGCCTTCACCCTGCCGGCCACGCTCTCCTACTACTTCGCGCCCGGTTTCACCATGCCGGTGATCACCACCTGGAACCTGACCCTGGAGCGGCAACTCGGCAACACATTCTTGGTCCGCGCCGCCTATTTCGGCAACCGCGGGCAACACCTGTTTGGCACGTCGGATCAAGAGCCGATGGCCGATATCAACGCAGCCGTTTATGTGCCGGGCAATTCGACCGAAAACAACACCCAGCAGCGGCGGCCCTATCCCAACTTCGGCCCCATCGGCGTGATTGACTCGGGCTATAACTCCAACTACAACGCGCTGCAGCTGACCGTGCAGAAGCGCATGGGGCACGGACTGTCGTTCTTGGCCGATTACACTTGGGCGCGCAACTTCAACGATTTTTCCGAATCAGTCAACCAAAGCTACTATCAAACCAACCCACATGACCGCGCCTTCAACTACGGGCCCGCCTCCAGCGACCTGCCGCAGGCGTTCAAGTTCTCCGGCACCTGGGCGCTGCCGGCGGGCCATCGGGCGGGGATCGTGGGCAAGCTGCTGAGCGGTTGGGAGGCGGCGCCGATCGTGACTTGGCAGAGCGGTTTTCCGTTTACGGTTATGAGTGGATTGGACAATTCCTTCAGCGGCGACTATGTGGATCGCGCCAGCCTGACCGGCGCCGGCATGGCGGGCGCCACCCTCAGCGCGGCGCGGTCGCATGCGGCCCAGGTGCAGGAGTACTTCAATACTGCGGTGTTCGTGCCCAACGCCCTGGGCACCTTCGGCAATGAGCCGAAAAACGGCCTGCGCGGCCCGGGCCTGTTCAACACGGATCTCGCGATCCTGAAGGACACACGCGTCGGCGAACATGAAACGGTGCAGTTCCGCGCCGAGCTGTACAACGCCTTCAACAACGTCAACTTTGGGGCGCCCGACGCGGTGCTCACCGATCCTCAGTTTGGGCAACTCACCTACACCGCCACCAGTCCGCGGATTATGCAGTTTGGGCTGAAGTTCCGGTTCTAACCATCGTGCTCCCCATGCGCTTCTTGCTCACCCGAATCGCCGCTGCCACGGCCCTAGCCGCTTTCGCCTTCCTGATGACGGCGCCGGCCCAGGCGCCAGCCGCGCCGCGGATCCGCAACGCCGCGCTGGCCGTCGCCGCGCGAGCGGGCGCCGGCGGCTACGCCGTGCTGGCTGCCGGGCAGGCGGCGCCGGTGCTGGTGGCGCAAGTGGGCGCGGAGGTCAACCATCATTGGGTCAGCGCCGCGGCGTACCCGCACCACAGCGCGGTGGTGACGGCGTTTCACGACGCCTTGGGCGCGGGGCAAGCGCTGACGCTGCACTTCGGCGGCCTGGCGGGCGAGCCCGACCTGATCTGCCGCCTCCGCCTGTACGCCGATCACCCCTATGGCGACATCCGCCTGACGGTGCGCAACGCCTCGGGCCGGGCGCTGGCGATTCAGGGCCTGCGGCTGGCCGACGCGGCGGCGGTCAACCTGGGCGCGCCGCAGGCCCGCGACCGCGTCTTGGCGGAATCGGTCAGCGAGGATCCCTCCATCCATATCGCCGGCTTGGGCCGCGCGCCGCGCGGCGGCTTCCACGGCTATCGCGACCTGCTGATCTACAACCGCGCCGACCGCCGCGGCTTGTTGCTTGCGGCGCTGACGGAGGACCGGTTCTTGACCGTGGCGCATCTGACGGTGCAGACCGCCGCCCCGCGCATCGTCGGCTTGACGCTGGACGAAACCGGGACGTCGCGGGTGATGCTGCAGCGCGACGACATTCCCGCCGCCGAGCGCATGTTTCTCAATGTGCCGCTGGCGCCTGGCGGCTCACTGGCCTCCGATCTGGTGATGTTCGCCGCTGGCCCCGGCTATCTGGGCCCGCTGGAGCGGTACGGCCGCGCCGTCGGCCGCCTGCACCACACCCATTTCACCCGCCGCGACGATCCCATGGGCTGGTGGAGCTGGACGGCGTTTTATGGCGGCATCACCAGCGGCGAGGTCTGGACCAACGCCTTGTGGCAAGCCGAGCATCTGCGCCGCCTGGGCTACAACTACCTGCACATTGACGAGGGGTATGACTACGCGCGGGGCGAATACACCACCGCCAACGCCACGCAGTTTCCCAACGGCATGTGGCTGCTGGAGCATCGCATCCGGGGCCTGGGGCTGATTCCCGGCATTTGGACCGCGCCGTTCGAGGTCTCCGCCCGCGCCTGGGTCTACCAGCATCACCGCGGCTGGCTGCTGCACGACGCCCAAGGCCAGCCCATCCGCGTCAACTACGTCACCGGGCACAGTGATCCGCTCTACGTGCTGGACACGACCAACCCCGGCGCGCAGGCGTACCTGCGCCGCACCTACCGCATCCTGACGCGGCAGTGGGGCGTGCGCTATATCAAGCTGGATTTCATGGATGCCTCCGCCATCGAAGGCGACTATTATCGGCGCGGCACGACGGCGCTGGAGGCGCAGCGCATCGGCCTGCGCATCATCCGCCAGGCGGTCGGTCCTCATGTGCTGCTGGATAAGGACGGCAGCGCCATGCTGGCGCCGGTGGGCTTCGTGAACGAGGGGCGCATCGCCCCGGACACGGGCCACTCCTTCGCCGCCAGCCGGGACGCGGTCAGCAACATCGCCAGCCGCTTTTACATGAACGGCAACTTCTTCGTCGCCGATCCGGACGCGTTTTCGGTGTCGCGCGAGGTCGAGCCGCAGCAGCATTGGCATGAGTCGCGCGCCGGCCTGACATTCCGTGACGCGCAGGTGCAGATCGTGCTGGCGGCGATGGCCGGCGGCATGTTTGAAATCGGCGACGACCTGCCCACGCTGGGCGCCGAGCCGCGCCGGCTGGCGCTGGCCGAGAACCGGCAGATCATTGATCTGAACCGCCTGAGGCGCTCCGCGCTGCCGTTGGATTTGATGACCTTCCCGCGGGCCGACGGGGCGCCCAGCGTGTTCTATCTGCGCGAGGACCGGCGCCAGGCGATGCTGGCGATCTTCAACTGGACGCGGCATGCGACGCGGCACGCGCTTTCGCTGGCGGTGCTGGGCTTTCCCGCCGCCGGCGCGGTCCGCGCCTACGACGTGCTCGACCATAACGCTCCGCTGGCGCTGCCCGGCGGCGAGGTGCAGATCGCGGCCGAAGCGCCACGGTCGGTGCGCCTGATCGAGCTGGTGAACACCGCGCTGCCCGCCGCCGCGCCGCGGCTGGTGGTGACGGCGCCGGCCGCCGCGCGCGCGGGCCAAGCCCTGGCGTTTGCGGCCGCTCCGGCCGCCGGATCGCCGCCCGTGCTCAGCTACCGGTGGAGTTTCGGCGATGGCACCTCCGTGGCGGGGGCGCGGGTGCATCACACCTTTACCCATGCGGGCGTGTTCACGGTCACGGTGACCGCGCGCGGCTTGGCCTCCGTGCACGGGACGCCGGTCCGCCGCCGCCGGCTTAAGGTGCGCGTGACCGGGCATCCGCGCACCCGCTTCACGCTGCGCCAAAACCGGCGCTATCACGCGGGGCAATGAGCGTGCCGGGCCGCCTATGCCAAGGGCTGCACCGCCGCATGCGGCTGCCCGCTGCGGTCCGCATGCCCTAACATGAGAAAGGTGACTTCAGGAACAGATACGGGCGTGTCGCTGCTGGCGGAGGAACGGCGGCGCAAGATCGTGGAGCTGCTGCACCAGGACGGCAAGGTGTTGGTGAACGGCTTGGCGCACCGGTTCGCCACCTCGCAGGTGACCATCCGCCAGGACCTGGAGGCCCTGCACGGGCAGGGGCTGCTGCACCGCACCCACGGCGGGGCCCTGCCGGTGCGCTCCGCGGCCCTGTTGGACCGCAGTTTGCAGGATAAGGAGAAGCTCTACCGCCGGGAAAAGCACCGCATCGCCCTGGCCGCCGCCCGGCAGGTCGAAGAGGGCCAATCCGTCGTGCTGGACTCCGGCAGCACGACCACCGCCGTGGCGCGGGAGTTGCGCCGGTTTCGCCAGCTCACCGTCATCACCAATGCGGTCAACATCGCGGCGGAGTTGGCGGGCGCCGAGGTCGAGGTCATTCTGACCGGCGGAAGTCTGCGGCCCAATTCCTTTTCCTTGGTCGGGCCCTTGGCGGAAGCCACCTTGCGCCAGCTGAGCGCCGACATTTTGTTTCTGGGCGTGGACGGCTTCGATTCCGCTTTTGGTTTGACCACGCCGAACGTCATGGAGGCGAAGGTCAACCAAGTCATGCTGCACATCGCCCGGCGGCGCGTGGTGGTCTGCGACTCGAGCAAATTCGGCTCCCGCAGCCTGTCGCTGATCGCGCTGCCTGGGGCCATCCACCAAGTGATCACCGATCGCGGCTTGTCGGCCGAAGACGAGCGCGCATTGCGCGAGGCCGGCATCGAGGTCACGATCGTCTGACTTTCTTCTAATCCGAATGAACTCCCATCCTCCCCTAGGCGCGCACACCGGCGCGGAGATTCAGGCCCAGCCGGAACGTTGGCAACAGTCCTTGGACCACTTCGCCGCGGGCGGCGAGGCGCGGCGCATCGCCCGCGCGCTGCCCGGTCATCGCGCTTGGCTGTTCGTGGGCTGCGGCTCGAGTTACTACTTGGCGCAGACCGCCGCCGCCTGCTGGCGGGCCATGACCGGCATGGAAGCGCGCGCGGTGCCCGCCTCCGAACTGCTGTTGTTTCCGCAGCTGGCCTGGAACCGGCAGGCGCCCTGCCAGCCGGTGCTGATCTCGCGGTCGGGCACGACCTCCGAGGTGCTGCGCGTGGCCGACTACTTGGACGCCGAGCGGCAGCCGTTTTTGGCCGTGACCTGCACGCCGGGTGAGGCGCTGGAGCGCCGCGCCGCCGCCAGCCTGCGGCCGGCGGCGGCGGCGGAAGAGAGCACGGTGATGACCTTGTCGTTCACCTCCATGCTGCTGGCGGTGCAATATCTGGCCGCCGAGATCACCCGGGATGAAGCCGCAGCCGAGGCGCTGCGCCGCATGCCACGGCAGGCGCGTGCCTTCGTGGACCAATCGCGCGACGCGGTGGAGGCGCTGGTGGCGGCCCATGATTTCGCGGATTACGTTTGGCTGGGGCAGGGGCCCTACCATGGCCTGGCCAACGAAGGCGCTTTGAAGGTGCAGGAGATGTCCTGTTCCTATTCCCAAAGCTTCCACACGCTGGAGTTTCGCCACGGGCCCAAGTCCATCGTGGCGCCGGAGACGCTGGTGCTGTTTCAAGTGTCCGCCGCCGGGGCGGAGCAGGAGGGCGCGGTGGTGGAGGAGGTCAAGGGGCTGGGAGGAACCACCGCCGTGGTCACCGGCCAGACCGGCGGCGGTCTGCGGCGCGCCGCCGATCTCTGCTTGGAGTGTGGCGCCGACGGCGGCGACCTCGCCTGGCTGGCGCCCCGGCTGGTTCCGGCGCAGTGGCTGGGCTTGTTTACCGGCCGCAAAAAAGGGCTGGATTCCGACCATCCCCGCCACCTGAACCGCGTGGTGCTGCTGCCGGAAGGCGCATAGCCGGGCGCGGCGGCGGGATGGGTATGCGAAGGTTGGACGTTGTCGTCGCCGGCGAGCTGAATCTGGATCTGATTCTGTATGGACTGCCCCGGCGGCGCGCGCTGGAGCGGGAGTATTTGGCCTCCGATCTGGCGCTGACGCTGGGCAGTTCCTCGGCCATCGTGGCCCACAACTTGGCCTGTCTGGGCAATCGCGTCGGCTTCGCTGGCCGCATCGGCGACGATATGCTGGGCCGCGCCGCGCGGGCGGCGCTGGCCGCCGCAGGGGTCGAGGTGACGCAGGTCAAGGCGGCCGCCGCGCCGGCCACGGGACTGACCGTCATTCTGGCTCAGGCGCGGGGGCGGGAAATCCTGACCTATCCCGGCGCGCTCGCCGCGCTGCGGCGGCGCGATCTGGATTTGGCGTATCTGCGGCGGGCACGGCATTTTCACCTGTCGTCGTTCTTTCTCCAGCGCCCGCTTCAGCCGCAGCTGCCGCGGCTGTTCGCCGACTTGCGCGCGGCGGGACGGACCACCTCGCTGGATACCAACGACGATCCCGAAGACCGCTGGGACGGCGGCTTGCACCGCGTGCTGCCGCATTTGGACCTGCTGTTCCTGAACCAGCGCGAGGCGGCGAAGCTGCGGCCGATGCTGGCCGAGAGGAGCGGAGCGCCGGGCCCGCTGGTCGTGGTGAAGCAGGGAGCGCGCGGCGCGGCGGCACGCCGCGGCGCACGGCGATGGACCGCTCCCGGCGTGCGGGCCAAGCTGGTGGACGCGGTCGGCGCCGGCGACAGCTTTGACGCGGGCTTTCTGCACCAGTTCCTGCGCGGCGCCGACGTGGACGCTTGCCTGCGTTTCGCCAATTACGCCGGGGCGCTCTCGGTTACCCGCGCCGGCGGCGTGGCCGCCTTCTTGGATCTGCCGTACGCGCGCCGGTTTCTGCGCGGGGCGGGCGGCTAACGAAGCCGCGGCCGCGGCGACTACGGCCGCTCCGCCCGGCGCGATGGGCCGCGCCGATGCAGGCCCGCCGTGGTAAAATCAATACGTAGTGATTCATTCGGGCGCCATCCTCCGGTTCCGAATTACGGTCCGCTGACCCACCGTCCGCGGTCAGCGGCTCTCGCCCGTTTTTCCCTGAAAAGTCAGCTTTAGTTCTCCCGGCCCCGCCATTCGCGGGCGGTCGGCGCATGCCTGAACCGGAGGCTTCATGTCCGCTGCTGCATCTCCCTTGGTGGAACTTTACGACACGACCCTGCGCGACGGCGCGCAAGGCGAAGCCGTCGCCTTCGCGGTGGCGGAAAAGCTGGAAGCGGCCCGGCTGCTGGACAGCCTGGGGCTGGATTTTATTGAAGGCGGCTGGCCGGGCGCCAACCCGCGGGACAGTGAATTTTTCGCCCGCGCCAAGCAGGAGCTGCGCCTGGAGCGGGCGCGGCTGACCGCCTTTGGCAGCACCGCGCATCCCGCCTCGCCGGTGGATGCGGACGCCAATCTGCGCGCCTTGCTGGCGGCCGAAACCGCCGTGGTCACCATCTTCGGCAAGAGCTGGACGCTGCATGTCCGCGAAGCCCTTGGCATCTCCCACGCGGCGAATTTGCAGTTGATCGAAGCCTCCGTGGCTTTCCTGCGCCGCGCCGGCCGCGAGGTGATCTTCGACGCCGAGCATTTTTTCGACGGCTATGCGGCCGACGCGGAGTATGCCCTGGCGGTGCTGCGGGCGGCGGAGGCGGGCGGCGCCGGCCGTTTGGTCCTGTGCGACACCAACGGCGGCTCATTGCCCAGCCATATCGCGGCGGCCACGCGGCGCGCCCGGGAGGCGGTTGGCCTGTCGCTGGGCATTCACACGCACAACGACTGCGATCTCGCCGTAGCCAATGCGCTGGCCGCGCTGGATGCCGGCGCCAGCCATGTGCAAGGGACCTTCAACGGCTGGGGCGAGCGCTGCGGCAACGCCAACCTGGCCAGTCTGCTGCCCATCCTGGCGCTGAAGTTTTCTCCTCCGCGGGCCGCTGGGCGCTGCCTGGAGCGGCTGACGCCGGTGGCGGCGCGGTTGGCGGAGCTGGCGGGGCTGGCGCAGAACCACCGCCTGCCCTTCGTCGGCGCCAGCGCCTTCGCGCACAAGGGCGGCATTCATGCCAGCGCCGTGCGCAAGAATCCGCAGACCTACGAGCACGTGCCGCCGGGGGCGGTGGGAAACCGGCGGCGGATTTTGGTCAGCGACCAATCCGGCCGGGCTAACGTGCTGGAGAAAGCCGCGGCCCTGGGCTTCGATCTGACGCCGGAGCAGGCGCGCGACATCACCGCCGAAATCAAGGCCAGCGAGCATGAGGGCTATGAATGGGAGGCGGCCGACGCCTCGCTGGAGCTGTGGCTGCGGCGGCGGCTGGAGCCGCGGCCGCCCGCGTTCCTGCCGCTGCGCTTTGCCGTGCGCAGCCAGGCGGAGGGGCGGGAGGGCCGCTCCCGCGCCGAAGTCTGGCTGCAAATCGCGGGCAAGGAAGTGTCCGCCCAAGCCGAGGGACGCGGCCCGGTGGCGGCGCTAGACGCGGCGTTGCGCAAAGCCTTGGCCGGCCACCATCCCTCGGTGGCCGGGGTGGTGCTGGCGGATTATCAGGTGCGGATCTTGGAGGGCCAGCATGGCGCGCAGGCGCGGGTACGGGTGAAGCTGACCAGCACCTACGCCGGGGATGGGGAGGACGCCGCGCCCTGGGTCACGATCGGCGCCTCGGACAACATTCTGGAGGCGAGTTGGGAGGCGCTGACCGACGCGCTCCAGTTTCACCTGCTGCGCGCCGCGGCTGCGCCGGGCGCGCAGGCGGCGCGATAGCGAAACCGGGCGCTCGGCAAAGCCGTGACCAGGGCGCCGAGCGAGGCCGCCCGCGCGGCGCCCAGCCATGCCGCCGGCGCGGTACTCGAGGATGGCGCAACCGCCCCGCCTAACTGGGCTCGACGTTGGCCAGGCCGGCGGGCTCCCGCTGGCGCTTCACGCTGGCGTCCACCCGCTGCCAAAATTTGCGGAAATAGCTAAATGCCGAGAGCAGCGCCAGAATGACCACCAGCCACAGGCCGATCCAGCCGAGGAGCTGCAAGTTGACGTGGACGCCGGCGATGGTGATTTCGCCATAGCGGTGGCCCAGGATGATGACGGTGATGGCCAGCACCTGAATGACGGTCTTGGCCTTGCCCAGCTCGTTGGCGGCGATGGCGAAACCTTGGGAGGCGGCGATGCCGCGCAGGCCGCTGACGGCGAACTCGCGGCCGACGATAATGACCACCATCCACGCTGGCACCCAAACGGGTTCCACCTGCACCAGCGAAATGAACGCCGCCGAGATGAGCAGCTTGTCGGCGATGGGATCCAGCAGTACGCCGAGCGTGGTGACTTGGCGGCGGCGGCGCGCGAAGTAGCCGTCGAACAAGTCGGTCAGGGCCGCGGCTAGGAAAATGGCGGTGGCGTACAGCTCATGGTTCGGGATGCGGGTGCTGAACAACGCCGCCACCAGCAACGGAACCAAGAAGATCCGCGACAACGTAAGCGTGTTGGGCAGGTTCAATCGCTTGCTCCGCGGGTTGCGGTCCCCACTCTCATTTCAATACTACCCGGCTGCTGCGTCAAACCGGCGCGTCCAACCGGGTGGTTTGCGCGCCGGCCGCCGCGCGCCACCTCGGCCAAAAGCCTCAGATCATCCCGCCAGCCGGGCGGGAAACATCGCTGCGCTATAGTAAAGCTTTGGCCGGGTTGGTCTGGGTCCGGGCTTTTCGCCACAATCCGGAGGTGCTCCCATCGCGGCACGCCGGGTCCAGGGCCGGTGCGGCGGGAACGCCCCCGGCGCAACGCGGGGCAAGCCGAGACCAGTCGGCGTTCGGGATTCGGAGCGGAACGCCGCGGCATTGGGACCATCGCTAGCGCGCCATCGAATCGCAGCTTGGTGAGCGCCCGCCAGACCGCCGCCAGCCCGGGAAATAATATGCAACGCCACGAGGAGACCAGCGCCGCCGCCCCCAGGATTCACCGCCTGTTGCCCGCCGCCGCATTGCCGGGCGGCGATCTGCGCATCGAGGGCGAGGGGTTGGCGCCGCGCGGCTCGGCGCTGCCGGTGGTGCAATTCGGCGAAATGAACGGGCCCATTTCGGTCAGTTCCGAACACGCGCTGATGGTGCGGGTGCCGGAAGGCGCACTATCGGGCAGCGTGCAGGTGCGCCCGGCGGGCGGCAGCAACGGCGTGATCAGCAACGATCTGCACGTGGATATCGCGGTGCCGATCAGCGAGGAACTGCACCCGGTGGCCAATCCCGTGGTGGACCGCCAGGGAAATATCTACGCGACCTTTAGCGGCGCGCGAGGGCAGAGCGTGCCGGTCAGCCTGTTCCGCATCGACACCAACTACACGGTGAAGCCGCTGACGGCGGCGGTGCTGAATCCCACGGGCCTGGCGCTGGATCGGGAAGGGGCGCTGTTCGTCAGCAGCCGCCATGAAGGCTCCGTTTATCGCGTCGCTCTGAACGGCGTCGCCGTTACCTATGCCGAGGGCATGGGCGTGGCCACGGGCCTGGCCTTCGATGCCATGGAGAATCTCTACGTGGGCGACCGCAGCGGGACCATCTTCAAGATTGACCGCGAGCGCAAGACCTTCGTTTTCGCGACGCTGGAGCCGAGCATCGCGGCGTATCACTTGGCTTTCGGGCCGGATCATTTTCTTTACGTCAGCGGTCCCACCACCTCCAGCTTCGACACCATATGGCGGATCAGCCCGCAAGGCGTGGTGGAGCCGTTTTTCCGCGGACTGGGGCGGCCGCAAGGGCTGGCCTTCGACCGCGAAGGGCGCCTCTATGTCGCCGCATCGCTGCGCGGTCGGCGGGGCATCGTGCGCATCACGCCGAACCGGGAGGCGGAGCTGGTGATCAGCGGCTACAATTTGGTCGGCTTGGCGTTTGCTCCGGGGCCGGCGATGATTCTGGCCACCGGCTCGTCATTGTTCCATCTGGATTGGCCGGCCGCGGGCTTGACGCTGCCCCCCGAGCCGTAAGCGAGCCGCAACGTTGCCGCCCGATTCCTCTTCCCACGCCGGACCAGCAGGCGCGCCGCAGGCGGGCGCCGCGATGGCGGGGATCGTGGCGGGGGTCGCGGCGGGGATCGTGGCGGAGATCATCGCCGCCGGTTCGGAACTGCTGACGCCGTTTCGCCTGGACAGCAACTCGCTGTATTTGACGGCGGAGCTGAATGCGCTGGGGGTGGCGTGCCGCCGCAAGCAGGTGGTGGGGGACCGCCAGGAGGATTTGGCCGGGGCCATGCGCGAGGCGCTAGACCGCGCCGATCTGGTGTTCGTGACCGGGGGCTTGGGGCCGACCGACGATGACGTGACGCGGCCGGCGGCGGCGGCGGCGACGGGGGTGGCGCTGGTGGCCGAGGCCGAACTGGCCGAGGGCCTGCGGCGGCGTTTCGCGGCGCGGGGATGGGTGATGCCGGAGCGCAATCTGCGGCAGGCCGAGCGGCTGGAGAGCGCGGAGATCCTTCCCAATCCCAATGGCTCGGCGCCAGGCCAATGGCTGGCGCTACAGCGGGCTGCGCTCTGTCTGCTGCCCGGGCCGCCGCGGGAATTGCGGCCGATGTGGACGGCGGAGGTGGCGCCGCGCGTGCAGCGTTGGTGCGCCGCCCGGGGCTTGGCGCCCGTTCCCTTGGCCGCGCGGCAGCTGACCGTAGCCGGGCGTCCGGAATCCGCCGTGGATGAGATCGCGGCGCCGATTTATGGGCGCTATCCGGAGGTCGAGACGACCATCTTGGCCGCATCGCCGGGGGAGATCGAGCTGCACCTGCGGGCGCCCGCGCCGCGGTCACCGCGGCTGGAGGCGTTGCTGGCGGAGCTGGCGGCGGCGCTGGCGCCGGCGGTCTTCACCACGAGCGGGGAACCGTTGGAAGCGGTGGTCGGCGCGCGGCTGCGGGCGCGCGGGCAGACGCTGGCGGTGGCGGAAAGCTGCACCGGCGGGCTGCTGGCGGGGCGGGTGACCGCCGTCGCCGGCGCGTCGGATTATTTTCCCGGTGGCGTCGTCAGCTACGGCAATGAGGTGAAGGCGCGGGAGCTGGGAGTTCGCCGCGAAACGCTGGAGGCATTTGGCGCCGTCAGCGCGGAATGTGCCGCGCAGATGGCGGCGGGACTGCGGCGGCGCTGGGGCGTGGATTGGGCTCTGGCCATCACCGGCATCGCCGGTCCCGGCGGCGGCAGCGCGGAAAAGCCGGTGGGCACGGTGTTCATCGCCTTGGCCGGACCGGAAACTTGGCGGGTGGAGCCCGAGGTTCGGCGCTGGGGTCTGTCGGGGGAACGCGACCGTATCCGGCGCTGGAGCACCACGCTGGCCCTGGAAGCGCTGCGCCAAGTGCTGGGAGACGGGCCCGCGAAACCCGCAGGTTAAGCTCTGGACGGCGGGTTACGCGGCATGCAGGCGGGGCTGGGCCCGCGTCAACCAATCCGAGGAACCGGCGAACGACAGGCGGGGACGCCTACCCGCCGCGGCGGCGCGGGGAACTTGCCTCCGGTAAACTGGTTGAGCGTGATTCGGGGCAATTTAGCGATGATAGGCGCTGACATTGGCGCGGGCGCGGGCGCGGGCCTGGGCGCGGCCATGGCCGCTGCGGCGCCGAGCGCGTGGGCGTTCCGCGGGCCATCAGCCCGGTTCGGACAAATGGGGCGGGCCGGCCAGCCCGGGGAAACTGAGCCAAGCGGCGGGGCGGCGAGCGAATGGTGGCTGGAGGACGATGCCGGCGCCGCGGAGGTGCAGGCGGCGCTGGCGGTGATCGGTGGCGCGGGCTGCGCGGTGCTGCAAGTGCACCCGGTGCACCTAGCCGCCGCCGTGGCCGTGCTGCGGCCCACGGTGGTGCGGGTCGCCGCGAGGATCGCCGGTCCGGGCGCGCTGGCGACGACCAAGCTGTTCGATGTGGGCGAGTGCCTGCGGTTGGGCGCGGATGAAATCGCCTGGCCGCTGGAGGGCGGCGGCGAGGATCTATTCTTCGCGTGCGGCGTCGAGATCGCCGCGGCCGCGGCGCTCTGCCATGAAGCCGGCGCGCGGCTGAAACTGTTGCTGCCCGCGGCGGCGTGCGCGCCGGCCGCGCTGCCCGCGGTGCTGGAATGGGCCCGGCGCCGGGGCGCCGACGCCGTGGCGGTATGCGGCGTGGGCGCGGCCGGGAGCGGTTTTTCCGCCCCGGCGGGCGCCGTGGCGGGGGTGTTTGCGCCATGAGCCGGGAGCCCGAGGCGAAAGCGGAAACCGTGGAACGCAACGGCCATGGCGGCGAAGCCGCCGCGGCGACGTCGGTGCGGATGGACGCGGCGCTGACCGAGCTGCTGCTGGAGGTCAGCGCCGAGGTCACCTCGACGCTGGACCTCGACCAGGTGCTGGGGCGGGTGGCGGCCAGCGTGCGGCGGGTGATCGAGTACGAGATCTTCGCCATCCTGCTGGTCAACGAGCGCAGCCAGGACATGCGCATCCGCTTCGCGGTGGGGCACATGCCGGAGGTGGTGGAGGCGGTGCGGGTGAAGATCGGCGCCGGCATCACCGGCGCGGCGGCGGCGACGCTGCAAACGCAGCTGGTCAACGACACCGGCGCCGACCCGCGGTACATCCACGCGCTGCCGGGGGTACGGTCGGAACTGGCGGTGCCGATCGTCTGGCACGGGCAGGCGATCGGGGTCATTGACATCCAGTCGCTGCAAGGCGGCGCCTTCACGCCGGCGCACCGGCACGCCCTGGAGCTGATCGCGGCGCGGATCTCCCACGCCATCGAAAACGCCAAGCTGTATCGCAACGCGGTCACGCGGGAGCGCACGCTGGCGCTGCTCAACGACATCAGCCGGGAGATGACCTCGATCCTCTCGCTGGACGAACTGCTGACGCGGACGGCGGAGATGGTGCGGCGGGTGATTGACTACGACCTGTTCAGCGTGCTGCTGCTGAACGCCGCGGGCGACCAGCTGGAGCACCGGCTGTCGGTGAAACGCGGCGAGCACATCCAGATCAAGCGCAACGTGCCGGTGCATGAGGGCATCACCGGCGCCGCCTTCCAAAGCCGCGAGCCGGTGGTGGTGCGCGACGTGCATGAGGAGCCGCGCTACATCGCCATCAACCCTGGCGTGCGATCGGAGCTGGCGGTTCCGCTGGTGTACCAGGACCGGGTGCTGGGCGTGCTGGACCTGGAGCATCCCCGCAAGGGGTACTTCAATGAGCGGCATGCGCGCACGCTGGCCACGCTGGCGGCGCAGATGGCGATCGCCATCGTCAACGCGCGGCTGTACGAGCGGGTGGCGCGGGCGGAGCGGCGCATGGACCGCGACCTGCGCATCGCGCGGGAAATGCAGCGCCATCTGCTGCCGCCGGAGGCGCCGCAGCTGCCGCGGCTGGAGATCGCGGCGCGGTCGGAGCCGGCGCAGGAACTGGGCGGCGACCTCTACGATTTCTTGCCCTATAGCGGGCAGCGCTGGGCGGTGGCGGTGGGCGACGTCAGCGGGAAGGGCGCCGGCGCGGCGCTGTATGGCGCGGTGGCGAGCGGCATTCTGCGCACCCAGGCCAGCCATCATCCCGGGCCCGGCGCGCTGCTGACGGCGGCCAACAACGCCCTGCTCCAGCGCAAAATCGAAGCGCAGTTCGTGACCTTGCTGGTCGTGCTGTGGCACGAGCGCAACCGGCGCATTCTGCTGGCCAACAGCGGGCTGCCGTTTCCGGTGGTGGCGACGGCGGCGGGCTGCCAGCAGGTGAAGGCGGCGGGCTTGCCGCTGGGCATGCTGCCCGGGCAGCATTATGAAGAAGCCGAACTGATCCTGGCGCCGGGCGACGTCCTGGTGCTGGCCAGCGACGGCGTGACCGAGGGCTTCAATCCCGCGGGCGAGGAATACGGGCGGCTGCGGCTGGAGGCGGTGCTGCGGGCCGAGCGCAGCCGCCCAGCGGAAGAGATTTTGGCCGCCATCTTCGCCGACCTGGACCGATTCGCCGGCGGCGCCGCGCCGGGCGACGACCGCACCGTGGTGGTGCTGAAGGCGCGGTGAGCTCCGCCCGCCGTTTCCCGGTTTCTTGAACCCCATGTCCCGTCCCTTCGCTTACCGCCGCGGCCAGCTTGCCTGTGGCGCCATGCCGCTGGCGGGGCTGGCGCGGCGCTTCGGCACGCCGCTGTTCGTCTATGACCTGGACGCCGTGCTGGGCGCCTACGGCGCCTATGAGCGGGCGTTCGCCCGCGTGCCGCACCAGATCTGCGCAGCGGTGAAGGCAAACGCCAACCGCACGGTGCTGGCCGCGCTGGCGCGCGCCGGTTCCGGCTTCGACATCGTCAGCGGCGGGGAGCTGGCGCAGGTGCTGGCGGCGGGCGGCGAACCGCGGCGGGTGGTGTTTTCCGGCGTGGGCAAAACCGCCGGGGAGATGGATGCGGCGCTGCGCGCCGGCATCGGCTTGTTCAACGTGGAATCGGCGCCGGAGCTGGCGCTGCTGGCGGAACGGGCGCGGCGGCTGCGCCGCATTGCCCCGTTGGGATTGCGCGTCAATCCCGACGTCGCCGCGCCGACGCACCGCCATATCGCCACCGGGCGCCGCGGGCATAAGTTCGGCGTCGCTCCCGCCGAGGCGCTGGCGCTGTACCGGCAATACGCCGGGCATCGCTGGGTGCGGGCCACGGCGGCGAGCGTGCATATCGGCTCGCAGATTCTCGATCCGGCGCCGTTCGCCGCCGCGGTGCGGCGGCTGGGACATTTCGCCGCCGAGGTGCGCGCGGCGGGCTGCGCCCTGGAGGCGCTGGACATCGGCGGTGGGCTGGGCATCGCCTACCGTCCCGGCGAACGCGCGCCGTCGCCGGCGGCCTACGCGCGCGCGGTGCTGGCCGCGCTGGGAAAGGACGGCGCGGGGCTGCGGCTGATCTTGGAACCGGGCCGCTCGATCTTTGCCGCCGCCGGCGTGCTGCTGTCGCGGGTGCTGTACATCAAGCACAACGGGGGTTTGCGCTTCGTGATTCTCGACGCCGGGTTCACCGAGCTGATCCGGCCGGCGCTGTACGGCGCCTACCATGAGATTCTGCCGCTGCGGCGGCGCCCGGGACGCCGCAGCCCGGCGGAGGTGGTGGGGCCGGTCTGCGAAACCGCCGACACTTTCGCCCATGCGCGTCCGCTGTCCCCGCTCGCGGCCGGCGACCTGGTGGCGCTGATGGACGCGGGAGCATACGGCTACTCGCTCGCCTCCAACTACAACGGCCGGCCGCGGCCGGCGGAAGTGGTGCTGCAACGTGGCCGCGCGCGGCTGGCGCGGCGGCGGGAGACGTTGGAGGAGATGATGGCGCGGGAGGGGAAGGCATAGGACGGCGTTGCTTGGCGCGGGCCGCGGCCCGGCGAGGCCGGGCGTCCGGTATTGCTTGGCGCGGGCCCCAGCCCCGCCAGGGGCGGGGCGCCCCACTTGCCTGGCCCGGGCCCGGGCCTTGCATGCCGACGCCGCAGGTGGGGTAGGGCTCCAGCCCTGCGAGCCGTCACCCTTCGGGCAGCGAGAACCGACAGCCGCTGCGCCGCGCTGCGCCGCGAGCTCCGTTGCGGCGGCCACTGGCCTTGTGGGCGCCCGCGGGCTAAAGCCCGCCGCACACGGGCTGAAGCCCATTCCACATGCCAGGCGCGGGCCCCAGCCCCGCCAGGGGCAGGGCGTCCCGCTGTGGGGTTTCGCGGTGTCTCATTTTTTGGTAGACAGCGGCGGGTAAGTCTTCTGGAATGAGAGGGAGTGGGTGGAAATGAGGCAAAAAAATGAGACAGCGGATCTGGGGCGGGGGACGAGGAGGAGTGCAGGCGGGCGGAGGCGAGGGCGGATGGGACGAGATCGGCGGAACGGCGCGGGGCAGGCGGACGGGGCGACGGGATCCGGGGTCAGGCGGGGCGGCGGGAATGGCCAGAGGGAGTGGCGATTTGCCGACCTCTACCGTGTCAAGGAGCGCTCTAACCAGCTGAGCTACGCGCCTACACCGGCGGAGACGGCGGCGCCACCCCCGAGATCGGCTGCACCTACACCTGGTACTACAATCAGGGCGTGGTCAACCTCACGGTGAATGGGGTCACCGCCAGCGCGGGCTACGGCCAAGGTTCGACCGACGCCAGCGTGGCCAGCGCGCTTGCTAGCGCGGTCAACAACGACGGGTCCATGCCCGTCACCGCCGCGTTGAGCAGCGCTACGCTCACGCTCACCAGCAAGGGCATCGGCACCGGCGTCAATTATTCGCTGGGGACCTCCTGCACCTACAGCATCAGCTACTGGACCGCCTGCTCGTTCTCGGGATCCC
>DAHUYO010000004.1 GCA_027315185.1 Acidobacteriota bacterium | reverse complement strand
GATCCCAGCCAGTGGTTCTATGGCCAGCACAAGCCGACGATTTTGGCCGACAACGGGCACGAAATGACGCTTGCTGTTTGGGATGACGGGAATTCGCGGGTGATGAACAGCAGCGGCGAAATGTGCGGCGCCCCCGGCGCGCCGGCCTGCTATAGCCGGGCGGTGGTGTACCAGATCAATCAAGATGCGCGCACCGCGCAGGAAATCTTCCAGTACACGCCGGGGCCGTTTTGCTTTTGGGGCGGCAATGCCGAGCAGTTAGTGAATGGCGACATCGAGTTCGACATCACCAGTGGCCTGCCGGAGGGCTCGGAGGTCATGGAGGTGACCGATGCCGCCACGCCCCAGGTCGTATGGAGCATGATGATTGACAACGTGCCGAACGACCAGACCTGGGCCTACCGCGCCTACCGCATCGGCAGCCTCTACAAAGCCATCACCTGGAACCCCGCCCCGTGAACGGAACACGGGAACGCATGTTGCATCGCCGTTCGTTTGTTTTCATTCGATTGCAGGCTTACATGCAACATTTTCCGCTGGCCGTCACAGGCGGCCGGGGGTGGTCCGGCGGCTGATGGCCGGGCCGGTGGGCGGCGGTGGTTCACCGGTCCGACGGGCATCCCGGCTTCTAGCTTAAGATGGCAGTCTGAACTCCCGAGTTGCCCGGCGGTGTGGGATGGGTCCACGGTGTGGGTTGTTGGGCCGCGCAGGTGTCTCGTTGTTAGAAACGTCCACTGTCGTCCTCATTTTGGGGCAAACAAGTGAGGTTCGCGGGCGGCGGTTCTGGCGCCGATGGCGTGGGCGCCCGAATCGTCCGAAGCAGCGCTCCCCGGGGCTGACCGTGGTTCGGGTCGGGCTGGAGCTGGCGCGGCGAGCGCCCCGGATATTGGCGCCGAAATCCGGACGGCGGCTGGCGCGGTGGGGGCCCGGCGGCAGGCGGTCTCCGAATGGTCAGTGCTAGGGTGTTTCGATGCTTGCGCCGGTAATTCCTTGCCGCATATACTGGATGCCGATTGCGAGAGGTTGGGAGAATCCGCAGGGATGTCGGTTCTGTTGCGCGAGTGGTGGGACCGAGAGGCCGGAGGTCTATCTGAATTCAGGATGTATGATTTCGGCGGCGCCACGGACCGAGGCATGCGACGCTCCTTGGCTTGCCGCCTACACCCGGCCGCGGCACGAACAAAAGGTAGAGACTTATTTCCGCCAGCGGGAGTGGGAGGTGTTTTGGCCCACCGTCCATGTCCGCCGCGCGTGGAGTGACCGGTACAAGGAGGTGGCGGCGCCGCTGTTTCCCTCCTATGTGTTCGTGCGGCTTACCGAGGCGGAACGCCGCCGGGCGGTGCAGGCACCGGGGTTTCTGTGGTTCGTGCGCAATGGACGCGGACCGGCGCCGGTGGCGGCGGAGGAGTTGGCGGCGATCGAGCGGCTGCTGGCGAGCGGCTGGCGTTTCGACCCGTTGCCCGCGGCGCGGATGGGCGACGAGGTGGAGATCGTTGCCGGCGCGATGCGGGGCTGCCGGGGGCGGCTGGTGCGCAAGGACGCGGGAGCAATCGCGCTCATGGTCTCAGCCATCAACGGCGGCCTGCGCGTGACCGTGCCCGACCCGGCATGGATTCGCGTACTGCCGAAGGCCCGCGGCACGGCGCGAGTGCAGTGAGCAGGGACATGCGGGGCCGCGAATTGCCCGCGCCTCCGCCCAATCTGAGGTATATTCACCTGCAAGTGATGCTGGGGGTTCAGCCGCTTTCTGCATGTCTAAGATGATCGAGTCACGGCCCGAGCCAGAGTCCACGCCGTTAGTGGGTTTTCCTGGCGAACGCCACGGCTGGGAGCGGCCCGAGCCGGAGGCCGCCGGCAGGGAGTTCACACTCGACTACTACCTGTTTCTGGTCAAACGCCAGCGGTGGCGCATTCTGACCTTTGTGCTGGTGTTCACCACGCTGGTGACCGTGGTGGCTTTGGCGCTGCCCAAAAAATATGAGGGTACGGTCATCGTGCGGGTAGATCCGCTGAGCGCGCCGGTGGTGGGCCAGACCAGCCAGGCCAATACGGGACAGCTGAACGCCACGACACTGGTTACGACGGAGACCAAAATTGTGACCAGCCCGGCGGTGGTGATGGAGGCGATCCGCAACCTGAACCTGGCCCATGCCAAGGAGTTCGCCGCGAAGGGCGCCGCCGCGAAACTGCCGGGGCCGGAGCGGAGCGACATTCTGCTGGCGGCGGTCACTAGGGCGATCAGTGTCGGCCAACCGCTAGGCACCGTGCTGCTGGACATCAACTTCACGACGCACAGCCCGCAACTCTCGGCGGACGGCGCGAACGGGATCGCCAACGCCTTTTTGGATCAGGAGTTTAAGACCCGGGCCAAGGCGCTGGAAGATTCCTCGCGCTACATGTCGCAGCAACTGGACGCCATGCGGGCGCAGATGGAGCGGGATCAAATGGCGCTGGTGCGTTACGAGAGCACGCACGATCTGGTGGATCCCGACGCCAAGAACAATATCTATCAAGCGCGCCTGGCGCAGATCAACAGCGACTTTACCAAGGTGCAGGGGCAGCGCATGGCGCTGGAGGCGGACGATGAGATCGTGCAGTCCGGCGACTTGGACGCGCTGCTCACTTCCCAGCGCGGGGCGGCGCTGATTCCCTTGCAGGAGCGCCTGTTGTCCGACCAGCGTCAGTTGAGCCGGATGTCCGCCACGTATGGGCCGCGCGAGCCGCTGTACAGGCAGCAGGCGCAGATCGTGCAGCACGACCAATCGGTGCTGCGCCGCCAGGAGCTGCACATCGCCGCCCAGGTGCAGGATCAGTACCGCGCCGCGGTGGCGGAGGAGCGGCTGCTGTATGGCGCCCTGACACAGGAGAAAGCGGCGATGAACGCTTTCAACTTGCGGGCGATCAAGTACCGGGCGTTGAAGGCGGCCGCGGACGGCTCCAGCAACTTGTACTACGGCCTGGAGCAGCGGATTCAGGACGCGGATGTGGCGGCCGGGCTGCGCTCGGAGGATCTGCGCATCATCAGTCCGGCGCGGGTGCCCTACAAGCCGGTCTCGCCCCGGCCGCTGGTGGACGGCGCATTGGCGTTCATCTTGTCCGCCATCCTAGGCGTGGGCGTGGCCATCGCCATGGGCTTGATGGACAAGACGCTCTCCAGCCCCGATCAAGTTGAGTTGCGCTTGGGACTGCCGGCGATTGCCTCGCTGCCGCTGGTCTCGCTGAAGCAGCATCCAGATGCGCTCAAGGTCGCGCAATACGCGACGAAGCTCCTGCCGGAAAACGGCGAGGGTGGCGAGTCCGGCGCGGAAGCGCTTCGCCAGCGGTCCTCGTTCCGCGAGGCGATTTTATCGCTGCACACCGCCGTGCAGTTTTCCGGAGCCGAGCGGATCACGGTCTTGGCCGTAACCAGTTCATTGCCGGGGGAAGGTAAGAGCACCGCCACCGCTCATCTGGCCGGCGCGTTCGCCGCGCTGGGCACGCGCACGGTGCTGGTGGACGCCGACCTGCGCAAGCCCAACGTGCACCGCATCTTTAACGTTCCCAACCGCCGCGGCCTCTCCAGCGTGCTGCGCGGGCAATGCGGCCTGGACGAGGCGCTGGCGCCGGCGTTCGACAATTTAACGCTGCTGCCCTCGGGTCCGATCGCCGCCGCGCCTTCGGAGTTACTCCATATCGGTCTGCCGGAGGTGATTGACCAGCTGCGGGCGCGGTTCGAGGTGGTGCTGATGGACTGCCCGCCGGTCTTAGGCTTTTCCGATGCCTCCTCGATCGCCAATCTCGCCGAGGGGGTGCTGGTGATCGTGAAGGCGGGCGCAACGGAGCAGCAAAAAGTCGCCGCGGCGCTGCGGCAGCTGCGCGGCGCCCATGCCAATCTGCTCGGCATTGTTTTGAACCGCGTCAGTGAGCAGACGGATGCCTATTACAGCTATCAGAGCAAGTATTACGCCGGCTATGCCGGCGAGGACGACGATGAGGATTAGGGCTGGGGCTGCGGCCGGCGCGCTGGCGCTGCTTTGCTTGTTAGGGTTGGCCGGAGCGGCATGGGCGCAGGCGCTGCCGCCGCAGGGACAGGCCAATCCCTATCCTTATCCCTACCGGCCCTCCGGCGCCGGCAGCCCCCTGCCGCTGCCGCGGGCGGAAACACCGACCGCCATGAGCCCGGACATGGTCGTGCCGGCGGCGCCGGACAACTATGTCATTGGCCGCGATGACCTGCTTTCGATCTTCGTCTATCAAATGCCGGAGCTGACGGCGCAGGTGCGGGTGAACGCGGACGGTTATGTCGCGGTTCCCTACCTACAGAAGGAATTAGCGGCCTCCGGGCACACCGCGCCGGAGGTACGGGCGGAGTTGCAGTGGGAGTTGGTAAGAGAGGGGCTGGCGCGCAGTCCTATTGCGCGCGTGATCGTCGCCCAGGTGGAGAGCCGTCCGATCGTGGTGGCCGGCGCCGTGCGCTACCCAGAGGTGATTCAGGCGGCCCGGCCGATGCGGCTGTTGGAAGTGCTGTCCCGGGCCGGAGGTCTGGGGCAAAATTCCGGGACGACGGTGCTCGTCAGCGAGAACACTCGGGATGGCGTGGTGACCCAGAGTTATGACGTTACGCGATTGCTGCAAGATCCCAATCCTGGGGACGATCCGGAGTTGATCGGCGGCGAAACGGTGCGCGTCGTTCCCGCGCGGCTGGTCTACGCCGTGGGCGCGCTGCAACGACCTGGGGCTTTTCCCGTGCGTCCCGGCGATCCGGTCACGGTCTTGAAGGCGCTGGCCCTGGCGCGCGGGTTTAGCACGGCGACCCCGGCGAACAAGGGCCACTCCGAAATCATCCACACGCGCCGCGACGGCCAGCGTGTGGAGATTCCCGTGAACCTGAACAAAATCCTGAAGCACCAGGCGCCCGATCGCACCCTGCTGGCCGGCGACGTTTTGTACGTGCCGGAAAGTGGCACGCGCAAGATCCTGACCCAGGCGCTGGCGGATGCGGCGCAGGCCGGGATCTTGATCATCGGCTACCGCGTGCCGTTTTAGCGCCCTCCCGCACCCATGGCCGCACCCGCTGTTTCCGCCTCTGAAGCAGAAAGGACCCACGCTGGAGCCCAGCCTGCGGTTGGCTTTCGCCATTACCGCCGGTTTCTTTTGCAGATCCGCGTGCTGGGGCAATGTGCTTTCGGAGGATTGGCGTTCGGACTGGCCGTGCTGATTCGCGACCGCCTGCCCCATCTCCAGGGGCCCATGAACTGGCCGACCACGGCCGCCTGCGGAGCCATCCTGGTGGGTTCGATCGTGGCGGCGCGGTTGACGCCGGCGCCGGGTTTGGGACGGGCGCCTAGGGAGCTGACGATCGTGGCGGCCAGCACGACCGTGGTGCTGATTGCGCTGTTCTTTTTCCGCTCGATTGGCACCGCGGTAAGCCGGCCCACCATTCTGCTGTTCGCGATTTTCGCGACGGCGGCACTGGTGCTTTGGGACGGGCTGGACCGCTATCTGCTTCCTCGTGCCGCCCAGGTGCGGAATCTCGTGCTGGTGGGCGGCGAAGGCCTGGCCATGGCCCGGGAATTCGCTCTAGGGCCGTGGAAAATCGCTGCGCATTTGCAAGGCGAGGGACTGGCTGGGCAGGATGCGCGGGTGGTGCTGGAGCGGCTGCGGCGGCTGGTGCGCGAGCAGCCCATTGACGAGATCCTCGTCGCCAGCTCGATCTGGGAGGCGGGGCCCGAGGCGCGGGAATTATTCCGCGGGGTGAGCGAGCTCTGCGAGCAAACGGGCGTGCGGCTGCATGTTCACGCCCAGTGGCTGTCGGGTTATCGTCAGGTCCACATTGATTACCTTGGCGACAATCCGATCGTCACGTTTTCGTTCAGTGTCGCCTCGCCCTGGCTTTTGGCCATTAAGCGCGCGGCCGACGTGGCGGTGAGCGCGCTTCTGCTGGTGGTGTTGAGTCCGGCGCTGGCGCTCATCGGGCTCGCGGTGATGCTGGATTCGCCCGGTCCGGCTCTTTTTACCCAGGTCCGCTGCGGTCTGCGGGGCCGGCCTTTCCGGATTTATAAGTTCCGCTCCATGGCGGCCGACGCGGAGCAGCGCAGGGCCGCGCTGGCGGCAGCCAACGAGATGTCCGGGCCGGTCTTTAAGCTCGCTCGTGATCCGCGCATCACGCGCGTCGGGCGGTGGTTGCGCAAGACGAGCTTGGATGAATTGCCGCAGCTTTGGAACGTGCTGCGCGGGGAGATGTCCCTGGTCGGTCCGCGCCCGCCGCTGCCGGAGGAAGTGCAGGAATATCATCTGGACTCCCTCCACCGCTTGGCGATGAAACCGGGGATGACGGGGCTGTGGCAGGTTTCCGGGCGCTCCGCCATTCGCGATTTCTCGGCGTGGCTGAAGCTGGATGCGCAGTACATTCGGGAGTGGTCGCTGTGGCTGGACTGCAAAATTCTGGTGCGCACGGTGGGGGTGCTGGCGCGCATGAACGGGCAATGAACCGGCTGGGAACCCGCAGGGCGGCGCAGTGGTTGGTCGCCGTGATCGTGGTGAGCGGCTGTGGCTTGCTAGGGTGGGCTGCGGTGCGCACGTGGCGCGCCGCCACCGATATCAACGCGGCTCAGGACCTTGCGCTGCGGCGCGGTGCGCGGACCGCCCTGCCGTATCTGGTGCTAGCGGTAGGGTACCGGCCGGGGCGCGCCAAGGCGTGGCGGCTGCGCGCGCAGTTCAGCTCCTTCGCCCATCCCCGGGCGGCACTGCGGTTCGCGAAGCGGGCAGTGGCGGCGGATCCGGCCGATTGGCGCAATTGGGACCAACTGGGTCTGGTGCAATACCAATTGGGCGATTCCGCCGGGGCGCAGCGTGCGCTGGCGGAGGCAGTGGCCCGCGACAGCGGCTGGGAGGCGCACTACCGGCTGGCGAACTTGGCCCTGCTGCTGGGCCGGAACCAGGAGTTCTGGGCGCAGATGAAGGCGGCGCTCGCCGTTGTGCCGCCGAGCCAGGCCGCTCCCGTGCTGAATCAGGCCCGCGCCGCCGGGCGCGGCATCGAGGCCACAGGGGCCGAGCGCGCTGTGCGCAAGAGCCGGGCGGAGGCAGCCGCGGCTCCCCGCTGGCTGGCGGTTCTACCCAGGCGCCGCGCGCCGGTGGACGCCGTCGCGGTCAATCTTCTGCTGGATCAGGGGCAGCCTCTGCGTGCGGCGGCGGTCTGGAGCGAGGTGCGCTGCGCCAGCTATCAGCGGGCGGTTTGTCGCGCCACCAGCCTGGGCTTGGCGAACCGGCTCGCGGCGCTGGCGTATCGCGGCGCGGAGGCGAGGCCTGCTGCGAAAGCCGGCGGCCGGGCGTTGGCGCCCGGGGTTCTCGCGCGGACCGCGGCGCGGGTCTGGAACACGGCGGTGCGGAGGGGCTGGCTGCACCGATCCCTGGTCGTGGCGGGTCGCGTGAACAATGGCGCGTTCCAACACGCATGGCTGGGTCCGGCGTTCGGCTGGGCGAAGGTGGGCGCCATATATACGTCGAGGGATTTCGGAATGGGTCCGGCCCGCCAGGGAAATGCGGTGCGGCTGGAGTTTACGGGTTATGAGCCGCAAAGCACGCCACTGCTGGAGCAATTCGCCCGGGTGCGTCCGGGCGGCCGGTACGAGGTGACGTTTTTCTCCCGGCGGTCGGGCCGGGGCAGCGAGACCGGAGTGCGGTTGATGGTGATGCTGTCGCCGCGGCGCGTTCTGCTGGCGCTGCCCGCCAAGCTGCGGTCGCACTGGAGCCAAAACACGGCCAATTTTCGTGCCCCGGGGCGTGGATTTGATCCGGCTGTTGTTCCAATATCAGCGGCCCATGGGCCAGGTCCGGCTGCACAACACGGTGCTGCTGGGCGCGGTCCGCCTGCAACCGCTCCTGCAATGACCAGCCAAGACATGGCCGTCGCGGGCTCCAGCGCCACAGAGGCTGCTTCAGCGGAGCGGCAATGGGCGCGCTTCGCCTTTTGGGCTGGGACCGGGTGCGCGCTGCTGGCGGTGGTCTTGATCGGCGCCGCCTCGGTCGAAGCCTGGGTGGCGGTGGACTGCCTGCTCTGGCTGGCCCTGGCGGTATTAGTGGTCGGGGCGACGGCGCAGGGGGCGCGTTTGCCGTGGCATCCGATCCTGTGGCCGGCGGTGGCCTATGCCGCCCTGGTATTCGCGCAGTGGTGCTGGCGGTGGAGCACCGCCCCCGCGCTGACGCTGACCGGGTTGCTCCAACTGGCCGGCTGCGGCGCTATCCTCTATCTAGCTCTGTTCGCGTTTCGCCAGCCCAAGGATCTTCGCCGGCTGGGGACGGTGCTGTGGTGGTTCACGGGCGCCCTGGGCGCCGAGGCGCTTTTTCAATTCTTTACCTCGCGCACCGAGATCTACGGCTTCCGCAACGCCGCCTATGCCACGCCCGTTGGGCCGTTCATCTACCATAACCACTTCGCCGGCTGCATGGACCTGCTTTTGCCGGTGGCGATGGTGGTGGCGTTCTGGCCGCAGCGCCGCTCCCGCGAGGCCGCCTGGATGCGCTGGCTGCGGCGCGGCATCTTGCCGGCCCTGGGGCTGGCTGCAGTGGCCGTCTCCCAGTCGCGGGGAGGGGTCTTTGCCCTGATCGTGGAGGCGGCTGTGGCCGCGGCGGTGTTTTGGCGCGACTTTGCCCGCCATCGTCGCCGGCGGCGCGGGGCGGCGATCGCCGCCGCTGCCCTGATCGGCTTTACGTTCCTGGCCGGCTGGGGGCCGCTGGTGAAACGGCTCGGGCATCTGGACAAACACGACGTCAGCGCCTTGGACCGGCTGCGCGTGGCTGAGGGCTGCTTCGCGATTTGGCGTGCACATCCCTGGGTGGGTTCCGGTTTCGCGACGTTTTCGGTCGTGTATCCGCGCTATGAGATCTTCGATTCCGGGCAGCGGTTTCTGGAGGCGCATAACGAATACGCGCAGATGCTGGCGGAAACGGGCGTTGCCGGCGCGGCCTGTGTCGCGGCTTTCGCCATACTGCTGGCCTACTTCGGCCTGCGGCCGCTGGGCGACGGCGCCTCGCGGCGGGTCATATATTTGCGCAAGGCGCTGGTCGTCGCCTGCGCTGGCTTCTTGTTCCACAGCTTCGGCGATTTTCAATTCCACTCCCCAGCCAACGCGCTGCTGTTTTTCCTGCTGACGGGCGCGGCGGTGGCCGCCCGCGCTGCCGGGCGAGGCCCAGAAGCCGGGGCCGCGCAATAATATGGTTCCCGGGCCAGCGGACGGCGGGCTAGCTCGCGGTGGCTTGCTTGCCCGGAACACCCTGCTGAACTCTGCGGGTCAAGTCGTGCCGCTCGCAATCGGCGCGGCCTCAATCCCGTTCGTGCTGCACGCTCTCGGGGCGGCGCGCTTCGGGCTGCTTTCCATTGGGTGGGTCGTGCTGAGCTCTATGGGCGCCTTGGATTTGGGCATGGGCACAGCTGCGACCAAGCACGTTGCGGAGGCGCTTGCGCTTGGCTCGCGAAGGCGCGCGCGGGAGTTGGCCTGGGCCTCCGTGCTTCCGCAGCTCGCACTGGCCTGCGCCGGGGGCCTAGGCCTTTGGCTCGCGAGCGGTTGGGTTTGCGGCAGCGTGCTGGGCGTGTCTGGCCGCCTCCGTCTGGAAGCGGTGCTAATGCTACGGGTTCTTTCCCTTGGGGTTCCGGCGGTGCTCGTCGGTGGCGCGTTTAGGGGCGTGCTGGCTGCCATGCAGCGTTTCGATCTTATCAACGCGGTGGCCGTTCCCTCCCGATGCGCTGCCTTGGCGCTGCCAGCGCTCGGGGCGTGGATGGGCTGGGGGCTTGGCGGCATAGCCGCCCTGCTGGTGACGGCTCGCTACGGCGGCAGCGCCGGCTACTACGCCCTTGCTGCCCTCGCCTTGCCTGAATTGCGCCGGCGACCGACGTTTTCACGCGTCGACGTCAAGGCCCTACTGGCCTTCGGGGGATGGGTTGCTGCCGCTGCGGTGCTCAGCCCGGGGCTGCTCTATCTCGACCGGTTCATAATCGGTCGAATCGCAGGTCTAGCGGCGCTTGCGCTTTATGCTGCGCCGTTTGAGGTCTTGGCGCGGGTGACGGCGCTCTCGGGCGCCCTGGCCGCGACACTCCTGCCCGCGCTTAGTGCGCTGGCGGCGGGAGATAACGGTTTCGAGCTAGCCAGGCTCTATTCGACGGCAGTTAAATTTCTGATGCTCATTGTAGCCTGGCTGCTGCCCCCGGCGCTGGCGCTGCTGTCGTGGGCTCTGCCCTTATGGATCGGGGGGCACTTCGGCGCGGCCGCCCTACCGCCGTCTCGCCTGCTGCTGCTCGGTTTCGGCGCGGCAGCATTGGCACCAGCGCCCGGTGCCCTGCTGCTGGCGCTGGGTCGGCCGGACGTTCTAGCCAAGCTCTTCGCTGTCGAGATTCCGATGAATGCCGCCCTCGTGTGGTGGTTCACCTCCCATTTCGGCGTTCTCGGTGGGGCTGCTTCCTTCGCGCTGCGCGCGGTATTTGAGACCGGGACGCTCCTGTGGATCGCGCCGAGGGTAAGCGGAGGGCGGGTGCGCGGTGTGTGGACGACCTTGCGGCGCCCCGTGCTATTTTCGCTGCCCTGGCTTGCGGTGGGCGTCGGGGTGCAGCTCGGATTTCGCGGCCCGGGTAGTGCGCTTGCGCTCGGATTCGGGGTGCTCGCGTTTCCGGTTCTTTCATGGCGCCTGGCGCTCGGGCCAGCCGAGCGCGCCGGTCTCTGGCGCTGGATTCGTCGGGTCCGGGTCCGTGTTGGGATTGCCTAGAGAAAATGTCTAATATTACCGGCAACATGACGCAGGCGATCGCCAGGTGCGGATCTGTGATGAGCCGTGTCCCTTTGGTCCGCTCGGCATGGTTCCGCGTCGGCGGTAGGTTAGCGCGGCTGGCCGCGGATGCCGATGGGACTCTCTCCCTCCGTTTGGCGGGCAGCCCGTTCAGGGTCCGGGCCTCCAGCCTACGCGACTACGTCCTCGCGCCATACGAGCCGGCTACCACGCGGTGGTTCCTCCGGTCCGTCCGGCCGGGCGCGGCGGTGTTGGATATTGGTGCCCAGTTTGGTTACTTCTCTGTCCTGGCGGGGGTGCAAGCTGGTCCGACCGGGAGGGTGCTGGCCTTGGAACCCGAGGCGAGGAACCGAATGCTTTTGGAGGCCAATGTGGTTGCGGCGGGTCTTGTGGGCAGAGTGCAGGTCGCGCCGGTGGCAGCGGGCGCGGCACCGGGCAGGCTTAAGCTGTTCGCGTATGCGCGCTCCGACTCCCACGGAATGTACCCGGTGCCCGGCGCGGCCGTACGGGAGGTCATCGAGGTGGACGTGGTGGCAGGGGATGAGTATCTGGCCGGCCGGGCGTTTGAGGTAATAAAGATCGACGTCGAGGGGCACGAGCCCGCTGTTTTGGCCGGGCTGGAAAAAACTATCGGCAGCAGTGAGGTGCTATTTGCCGAGCTCGCCCCGGCGTTTCTCGCGCGAGCAGGCTTCAGCGCGGCCGACTACCTTGAGCAGATCCGGGGCCTGGGCTTCCGGGTTGATCTGATTGACGAACGCAATGGTGCGCTGGTTGCGCCGGAGACCGCAATGCGGGACGCGGTCGGAAATCCCGCTTGGTACGGCAATCTCTACTGCCGAAGGTGATCGCGCGAGGAACATGAACGTTTGCCTGATTAGCCATAGCGGGGAGCTGGCGGGCGCCGAGCGGTGCCTGTTGGAAATGGCTTTGGCCCTCCGTGCCCGGCGGGTCGGCGTTTGCGTCGTGGTGCCGCGCCGCGGCGCTCTGGCCGCCGAGCTGGAACACTGCGGCATCCGGGTCGCGGTGGTGCGGATGGCCTCCTGGATGCACCCTGTGGCGGCAGGGCGCCTGTCGCCCCGATGGTTCGTTAAGGTCGCCCTGCACCTGATTGCCGCGTTCCGCGTCGCGCGGCTGGCAGTCCGATGGGACTGCGACATTATTTGCACCAATACGATCACGCTATGCGTCGGTGCCGTCGCAGCGCGAATTCTCCGCCGACCGCACATCTGGTTCATTCATGAGTTCGGCGGGCCGGACCACGGCTTGCGGTTCGACTTTGGCGCACGGGCGTCCTTCGGCATTATCCGCAATAACGCGGCTCTTATCGTCGCCAACTCTGCGACGGTGGCCAGGTACTTTCAGCGGCTGCTGCGCCGGCGGGATATCCGCGTCCTTTCCCCGTGCCCGCAGGTTACCAAACCCGTTCTGGACGGGCCGGCCGTTACCGCGCCGCCCAGTACTCAGCTGCGATGCGTTTTCGCCGGCGGCTGGGGAGCGGGTAAGCGCGCGGAGGACGCGCTGGCTGCGATCGCGGAGCTCCGCCGCGCGGGCATAAGGCCCTGGCTCTGGGTGCTGGGGAGCGGGCCCGCCGAGCGCCGGAGGTGGCTACAGCAATATGCGGTGCAGCGCGGGGTCGCGCAGTTCACGGAATTCGTTGGCTGGGTGCCGTGCCCGTCGGCCTGGTTCGTAGCCGCCGATTGCTTGCTGATGTGCTCACGCGCCGAGGCTTTTGGGCGCGTCGCGCTGGAGGCGATGCGCGCCGGGAGGCCCGTTGTTGGGGCGCGCACCGGCGCGATCCCGGAGCTGATCCGGGACGGAATTGACGGGCTGCTTTACCCAGTTGGGCGCCCGCAGGAGCTGGCCCTCCGGCTGGCGCGGTTGGCGCGCGATCCGGCAATGGCGCGGGCTATGGGCGAGCAGGCCCGTTTGCGCGCAGCCGAGAAATTTTCAGGGGAGGATTACCTGGAGAGGGTGGCCCGGCTCTTCGAAACCGCGTTGAGTTGAGAATTGTCGGCGCGCAATGCCCCGGCGGGCGGATATGGCGAAATTTGATCGGTCGGATCGTCAGGCTTCAATGCACGGGCACGAGGAGCGCGAAAAAGCGAGCACACCGCAGGTAGTCACTTTACTGTTGAATTGGAACAACTGGCCGGACACGCTGCGTTGCCTGAGGTCTGTGCTGGCCTCGGGGTTTGACGGCAATTCGGTCCTGGTCGTTGACAATGGCTCCGAGGACGACTCCCTTGCGCGGATCGAGCCCAAGCTGCAGCCCCCCCACCAGGTTTTGCGTAATCCTACCAACTTCGGGTTCGCCCGCGGCTGCAATGTCGGCATCCGCTGGGCCCTTGAGCAGGGCGCCGATTATGTGTGGCTGCTCAATAACGACACGTGCGTGCCGTCCGAGGCACTGCGGATACTGGTGGAGTGCGCCGAGCGGGATCCGCAGATTGGAGCGGTCGGGGGGGTTCTCTGCGATATGGATGCGCCGGACCGAGTGCAGGAGTGGGGCGGGAGCTGGCTCAGCCTGCGCACGGGGCGCGCCGGGCCCAATCCGGCGCCACCGGCGCGGCAGCGACTGGACTACATCTGCGGAGGCTGCATGCTGGTCCGGACGGCAGCCCTCGCGCAGGTCGGGTTGTTCGATGAGGGTTACTTCATGTACGGCGAGGATGCCGATCTGGGCATTCGGCTGCGCGCGGCGGGTTGGCGGCTGGCCGCAGTTCCCGTGCGGATTCCCCACCGCCTTGGCGCCGCGGTCGGGCGCGTAAACCGGGATTTCTACATCAGCGCCTCCAGCGTGCGGCTGTTTCGCAAGCATTCCTCGTCTCCTTTAACGGCAGTCCTTCTGGGAACGCTGCGGAGAATGGTTAAACCCGCGTTGCGCGGTGAGTTTTCCCGGATCTACGCTGTGGCGGCTGGGACGGTAGAGGGCTGGCGGGCGTTCGGGGAGGGCCGTGCGTACCGGCTGCCCGAGGCGGCGCGGGTGCAGGAGCGGGGCGAGGCGGGGTCGTGACGCCGGGACCCGACATTCGTTTCGCGGGCGGGCGGCGGCGGGGCGCTGCGAAGCTGATGTGGGGCGCTTTGGCCGCCGCTGTTGCGCTACATGTTGCGATTCCGAAAAGCGGCGTTATGGTGGGCAAGGTTCCGCTGACCGCAGCCGACCTTGTGTTTGGTGTTGCGCTGGCGCTCGGGGCGGTCGCCCTTCCCAGGGCCCTAGCGCCGAAGGGGAGATTCCGCATCTGCGCGGCCGCGGTGGCCCTGGGCTGCTTTTTCTTCGCCCTGCGGATCGTTTTGCCAACCTTCAGCTCCGGTCGAAGCCTCACGGCCCCTGAGGTCGGGTTTCTGGTCGCGCTTGCCGTCTACCCGCTGGTATTTCCCCTCATTGCAATGTTCGCGCCCGCAGAAAGCGCCAAAGCCCTGTTCCGAATTTTGGCGATCGGCGTCGCGATTGTTCTCGCCTACGGGTTGGCCCAGAAGGCGTTCGGTCCCTACAATGTCGTTATCCGGGGCGTCACGGCGAACTGGACGGAGGCCAAGAGCGGCGGGCATTTCCTTGCCGACAAGGATAACGTTATTTCGAGTACCGGTTCGCTCAAGCTCACCTCAACCTACTCCAACGGTAACCTGCTCGGCGTGAACCTGCTGCTGCTGCTGCCGTGCGGAATCGCGGGAGCCAAGCGTTGGTGGCTGAAGCTGCCCTTTTTCGCGGTCGGGGCCATCGCGCTCGCCTTGACCGGCTCCCGGTCCGTTTGGGTGGGGGCCATGTTCATGCTCGCGATTGCCTTGGTCCCAACCCCGCGGTCGCTGCTTCCAAAGCTGGCCGCGGCCCTCGCGCTCTGGATCGCGCTCGGGCTCTTCCTCTTCCATACCTCACTTGGCAGGGAGCGGGTCACCAGGATGAGCCGGGCGAACGTCGCGACGTGGGGCGGCCGGCTGGTGCCCGCGCTGATCCTGTGGCGCGGAGCGACGCAGGGAAATAGCATTGGGAGCGTCTTGATCGGTCCCTACGGCCGCCGGCGGGAGGAAATCCGCGCGTCGGGCGGGGGCGCGTACGAGATGTTCTACGCCGCCTTATTTCAGGAGGGCGGGTTTATCGGGCTTATCGTTTGGCTGCTCCCGGTGTGGCTGTCGTTCCGGGAGTTTTGGCCGTGGCGGAGAGACCCCTATGTGCGCGGGGTGATGCTAGGAGTCATTGCCTGGATGTGTGCCGCAGTCGCGGATGGGGGCTTCTGGCTTCCTCCCACCGCGTTCAATTTTTGGTGCGTCCTTGCGCTTGGCTGGTTGCGCATCGCCGCGCTTAGGAGCGCCGAGCAGCGCCGACGGGAGGAGGCGCGTGACTGGCGAACCGCCCCAGCCTTTTCACGTTGAGAATATGGGCGATTTCCCTATTCCGCTGCGGGTGGCATTGCTCTCCGCGTTTCCACCGCTGGCCTGCGGCGTCGCCGACTGCTCGGCGCGGTTGGCGGATGCGCTCGGACAGAAGGGGGCGACCGTCCTCCGCGTTCGGAGCGATCGGTGGTCGCCGCGGGACCTAGGCCGGCTTCGTCGCGCCAGCGCGATGGCTGACGTGGCGCACCTTCAGTATCCCACCCAGGAATCGCGGGCCAGTTTGACACCCCATTTGTTTTCGTTTCTGCCGGGCAGAACCCCGTTGGCGGTTACAGTTCATGATATTAGCGTAATGCACGCGATCCGGAGGTGGTCCTGTCTCGCCTTCACCTCGGCATCCTGGCTAATCTTTACGACCGAGGCGGAGCGGAGGGCCGCCGTGCGCATGGCGCCGTGGATTGAGCGTAGGTGTTCGGTGATCCCGATCGGCTCGAATCTCCCGTGCGGGCGGATTGCACCGAAGAAGGTTCCTGGGCTGGTGGCCTACTTTGGCCTCTTCCGGCCGAACAAGGGGCTCGAGGACTTCCTGGAAGCGGCACGCCTCTCGCGGCAGCAAAACCTTCCGTTCCGGTTTGTTGCGATCGGACGGGAGCAGGCGGACCGCGCCGGGTACCTCGACGTAGCCCGAAGGCTGCCCGGGGCCGGTGCGGTTGAGTGGCGCATTGACTTCGGCCCCGACGCCACGTCGGCTGCATTGTCCGAGGCGGAGTTCGCATATCTGCCGTTCCCGGATGGCGCCTCCGAGCGGAGGGGATCGCTGATTGCAGCGATGGGCAGCGCCGCGGTTGTGGTCACGACTCGCGGGCCGCAGACCCCCGCCGAGCTCACCAACTGCGTCCGGTTCGCGGGGGAACCCGCCTCGGCCATCCAGGAGATGCAAACGCTGCAGCGTGAGCCGATGCTTCGCGAGGGGCTGCGCGTCGCCGTCGCTCGTTACCTGGCCCGGCGGGATTGGTCGGTAATTGCGGATGCGCACATTGAGCTATACCGGCGCCTTTGCGCCCGCCGGACTGGTAGGCCTTTCCCGCGCCGCTAGGTGGGCGGCCATGTTTGTCCGCTCTTGAAGCGATTGTTGAAAAACTGGACCTGCGAGTCACCGTTTTCGTTGATGCCCTGGAACGTGCCCCATTGGAGGATGTTGCCCGAGATTTCGAACACAGGGACGATGCCAGGATTCCCGCTGTCCCGGACGGTCTGGATGGCGACGCCAAGTCTGCCCTTGATAACGTTGTTGGCGATTTCGGTCAAGGAGGTGGAGTTGTAGTCCCCCTGGGAGACGGAGATCGCGATGGTTCCGGGCGGCTCGCTTCTTGCGAATGCGACCTTGTTGTCGCTGATCTCCACGTAGGCGGGCCGAAAGCCGGTCGAGGTCGGCATCTCGCTGGCGCCCGAGACCTGGATCGCGTCGAACGGCGCGTTGGCCGGGCGATCGAATAGAAGCTGATTGGCGTGAATGACAACCTCGTTGAGGTTGTTGGAGGTCGCGTCTATCGTCGTGTCGTCCAGTGTATTGTCGCTGATCTCTGTGCTGTCGACGGCGCCACCGGTCGTGCCCATAGCGCACGGGAAGGCCGGGTCGCCGCATACGAAGGTGTTTCCGACGATCTTGAGCGGGCCGTCATCGTAAGCCGTCTGCATCGGATTGCGGACCTCCACCATGGGTTGCCAGCCCGCGTGGGACGAATAGATGGTGTTCCTGACGATCGCGACGTTCTTCTCGAGCCAGTAGGCGGCGATCTGGAAATTAGCGGCGCCCTGCACGTCGTTGTCAGAGAAGGTGACGTTGTCTCCGCCTTCCGTGTCAATACAGACGTCCCGGGAGCCGTACGCAACGTTGTTGCTGACGGTGACGTCGCTGCCCATGCTCCCCCAGATTGACCCCTTCGTGACGTCGTAGACTGCGTTGTTCGATATTGAAAGATTCGATACCTTCCTTGGATTCCCGGCGGCGCCGTTGCCGCTCCAGACACCGGCGCAGTTGCCGGCGCACGCGTCACCGCCCCACCATTCGACCCCGCTGGCATAGCGCTGGAGGGTATTGCCCGATATGACGGCATTGTTTGAGTAGCCGAGTTGGATGGCGTTATTGATTTGCGTTGCCGGTCCGTAGCCGATATTGTTGGAGATTAAGATTTCGCTGTTCTCGGTGGATGAATTGACATTTGGGTATTGGGGGTTGGGCGTTTGGTCCGCACCGGGCGCCGTCGAGCCTAAGGAAACGATTCCGGCGTTTAGGACCAAGTTGCCAGTGACTGTCACCCCCTTGCATGCGAGGCAAGTTAGGAGGACGTCGTTCTCCTTGCCGTCCGGCGCCGTCACCATGAGGTCTTCCACGCTCACGTCCGTTACGGCCCTCCCGGTTATAAGCGCTGTAGGGACGGCCGGCTCGGATGGGATTGCAGCTGTCAGTGGCGCGGACTCAAGGTTCCCCCGCACCGTGTCGCCGTCGGACAGCGCTATGGGGGCCGCGAGCGTGACGGGAGCGTTGATCTGGAGGGTGCAGTGCGGGCAAAGGGAAACTGGCGAGCGGATTTCGCCGGGCGATGAAACGACGATCTCCCCAGATTCGCCGAGGGCCGCCGCTGCGGCCGTGATGCGTTGGCCCAGGTCAGCGCCCGGAAACGCCGATAGGCTTATCGACCGGGCGCCAGGGGGTTCAGTGCCGCCAGCTGCGGCAAAGTGGGATGGTAGGAGCGTTGGGGTTCCGTCCCGGGAGGCACCGTAGAGTTCCCCGCCCGTGCTGCCCCGCGAGTCCAGTATGAAGACGCTGCTAGGCAGCGTTATTGAGGCTATCTCGGAGGTTGAGCCTTGCCAGCGGGGTGTGATTTCCACAACGCCTCCACCGTGAAGCTGGGCTACATTAACTGCTTCTTGGAGGCCGGCAGTAGCGGACTGCACCAGCACTCGGCCCGGGCGCACCAGGGAGACGCCTACCGTCGCCGAGCACGGCCCGGCCTTCAGCGGCCTGCAGGTGGTGGCTTCTACCGGGAAGCCACCCCCGGGCTGCCCCAGGATATTGACCGTGTTCCCGACGAACCAGGGGTCGAACGCCACGCCATGAGGCGTAAGTAGGAGCGGCTCCGACATTGCGAACGAGCTTCCGCCGCCTCGCCCCCGGCTAGCCGTTACCCACACGGTCCAATCGTAGTCGCTCGCATCAATGACCTCGCCGGGCTGAGATAGCGCGGGCCGCCGTATCATCCCGCACCCGCCAGCAGAAAGGAACGCGATGCCTGCGAGGAGGGGCAGCCAGTAAGCGTGGCAGGCTCGGCCGGTCACCATCGGCTTAATTGTACGCGGGTGCTGGGTGGCGGGCAACTCCGGTGACTCGCGCGCGGGCGATGTTTGCCCGTGGCCGGACGAACCCCGCTGGAGCATGTCCGGCGAACCTGGCGGGGTGCCCGAGGAGACGTCAGAGGTGGTCCGTCCCGCCCCCCTGTGGATCGTAATCCGCCAAGCGAACTGGCGGCCCCCGGCCCGCAATTTCAATCGCGGGAGTCCCTGCGCGGCCAAGGGCAGGGCAGAGTAGGAATATTGGCAGCGCTGTCATGTACACTGGATCGAAGGGAGTCACTTGAGAGTCCTCCTAAACCTTGTGGATGCCGCAAACACCTTCGGATCGCGTCCATTGACACCGGTGCCCGGTTTACAAGGCGGGTTCCCGCGGCCCGCCGCCGCGGGTCCGCTATGAGCGCCCCCGGTCCAGTGTCCGCCGCCGCCCCCCTGCCGGATGCCTCCGTGCTGGCCCGCCGTTTCGCGCACCTTCGGGTGGCCCTTGTGCATCACTGGTTCATCCGGCGCGGCGGGGGCGAGCGATTCGTGGAGCATGTCTCTCGGCTGTTCCCGCAGGCGGATTTGTTTGCGCTGACGGCGCGGCCGGAGGCGATCGCGCCGGAGCTGGCAGGACGGCGGCTGACCACGTCATTCCTCCAGCACGTTCCCGGCGCGCGGCGGTGGCACCGGCTGTTCATGCCGCTGTTCCCGCTGGCGCTGGAGCAGTTTGACCTTTCCGGATACGACCTGGTGCTGAGTTCGGACTCCGGGCCGGGCAAAGGCGTGGTGACCGGGGCGCGAACTTGCCACATCTGCTACTGCCACTCTCCCCTGCGCTACGTCTGGGAAATGTACCCGCAGTACCGGGCGACGGCGCCGATGGGGCCATTGGGCCGAGGTGTATTCATTCTGTCCAGCCACTACTTGCGGCAATGGGGATATCGGCACGGCTGCGCGGGTGGATTATTTCGCCACGAACAGCCGAACCAGCGCCGCGCGTATCCGCAAGGTGTACCGCCGGGACGCAGAGGTGATCCACTGCCCGATCGAGGTCGCGGGTTTCCAGGCCGCGCCGGTGCGGGAGCGCTTCTATTTGGTGCTGTCGCGATTGGTCCGATATAAGCGCGTGGATTTGGCGATCGAAGCCTGCAACCGCCTGGGGCGGGATCTGATGGTGATTGGTGGGGGCGAGGAGGCGGCCCGGTTGCGGCGCATGGCGGGGCCGACGGTACGGTTGCTGGGCGAAGCGCCTGACGCAACGGTGCGGGACTACCTGGGCAGGTGCCGCGCGCTGCTGTTCTGCGGAGAGGAAGACCAAGGATTGACCCCGCTGGAGGCGCAGGCCTCCGGCGCGCCGGTCATCGCCTATGGCCGCGGGGGCGCGCTGGAAACCGTGCGGGGCGGCTGGGTAGGCGAGGAGCCGCCGCCGGCGGCCACGGGAATCTTCTTTGCCCGGCAGGACGCGGCGGCGGTGGCGGAGGCGATCGCGGCGTTCGAGCGGCATGAGGCGGCCTTCTCGGCCGTGGCGGCTCGGCAGCAGGCGGAACGGTTTGATGTCAGTGCGTTCTATCAGCAGATGGCGGATTTCGTGAGCGCGTGCCTAGGGCACTGGGCGCAAGTGAACGTCGATCCAGCCCTCGATCGCGGGCGGGCGGCGCAGGGGGCGGCGGGACAACCTTAGCGACGGGGCGCCTGCTGGGGGGGCGCCCGCGCTAGCCGCTGCTCTTGGGCGCTCGGCTGGTTTGCCGTCCGCGCTGGCGCGTGGCCGGATATTATGCCCACGGGCTGCCTCGCAGCTTTTGCAATACGCGATGCTTCAGCCGCACGATTCGCAACGCGGCCTGCTCGCGCGGGACGACAGCGCCGCACCAGCGGCAATCGATGAGTTTCGGCAGCGGGTTCGGGGCGGCGGTCCCATTCGGGGCGGCACGCTCCGGGTCTGGCGGGCGGTGGGGGCGTCGGGCTCCAGGCGGCCAGCACGATGGCGCGTTTTTCATGGCCCGAAGACAGGCTGCGCCTTCTTGGTCGGGGAGCACCCCTTCGGTGCTTTTATCGACCGCCGTTTTGGAAGGTCAGGGGCCGAGCGTGTGCAGGCCGGCTGCGGCGCGCGGTCGCGGTCGCGGAACGTCAGCGTCGCCTGGCGCTGATGTATGGGGACCAACCGATCCGCAAGCACCGGGACGACCTCGCGCGGCAGGGCTACATGCTTTATCATTTTCTACCGTGACCTGCGCGATCCGGCGGGAAGTCTGGCGTCAGCACCCGTTCCGGGAAGACATTCCTGTGTTCGAGGACATGGCGTTCGCCAAGCAGTATCTCGACGCGGGCGGCACGATCGTCTATGCCCCGGACGCCGCGGTTCGGCATTCCCATGATCACCCGCCGGGAAGGCTTTTCCGCCGGTATTTCGACATTGGCGCAATTTATCAGCGCTTGGGAATTTGGCAGGCGGGCTCCGGCCAGCAGCGCACCCTGTTGCGCGATGGCCTTAGCACCGTCGGGCATAAGCTGGCCCGCCTGCGGCGGGAACCTGGGGGGCGAATCGGGGCGGACCTGGGCCGCGACCTACTCAAGTTCCTGGGAGTGCAGTTGGGCCGCCGTGAGCCGCTGGTTGCTCCTGGCGATCAAACGACGTTTCTCTTGTTTTGGCATTTATGATTCGCCGACCCGGGGAGCCGGGGAAGAGGGATAAATATGAAAATAAGCGTCGAATCCAGCCATCTTGGCGGCGCAGTCGTGGTGTTGCGCCCTGAGGTCTTTCGGGACGACCGCGGGTTTTTCATGGAAAGCTATCGGCGCGACCAGTTCGCGGCCCTTGGCCTGCCCACCGAATTTGACCAGGATAGCCATTCCCGTTCCCGCCGCGGCGTTCTGCGCGGCCTGCACTTTCAATGGGGCCCGCCGATGGGCAAGCTGATGCGTGTGACGGTGGGAGCGGCCTACCTGGTTGCCGTGGATATCCGGCCGGATTCACCGACGCTGGGGCAGTGGTTTGGATTGGAGGTCTCCGCCGAGAACGCTCTGCAAGTCTGGGCGCCGGCGGGCTTCGCCCGCGGCTTCTGCGTCTTGAGCGACTGGGCGGAGGTGCAATATAAATGCACCGGCATCTATAATTCCCAGGCCGAGTCCGGTATCCGTTGGGATGATCCGGCTTTGGGAGTCCAGTGGCCGGTGGAGGAGCCGCTGGTCTCCGCCAAGGACGCCAAGGCGCAGACGCTCGCGGAATGGCTGCGGCGGCCAGAAGCGGCGCATTTTCGCATGCGAATGGAGAACTCAAAGTGAAATTGCTCATCGCCGGCGGTGCCGGCTACATCGGGTCGGTGCTGATCCCTAAACTGCTCGACCGCGGCTACGAAATTGACGTCGTTGATCTTTTCTGGTTCGGCAACCAACTGCCGGCGGGGCCGCAGGTTCTGCACAAGGACATTTTCGATCTCCAGTTGGCGGACTTGAAGGGCTACGACGCAGTCGTCTTTCTGGCCGGGCTTTCCAACGATCCCATGGCGGAGTTTTCGCCGAGCAAGAACTTCATCTTCAACGCCGCCGCCCCCGCATACCTGGCCTATATCGCCAAACAAGCGGGCGTAAGGCGCTATGTCTACGCCTCTTCGTGTTCGGTCTACGGCTACACCCAGGGCGTCCTTTACGATGAAGACCGGCCGGCGGTTTGCGGCTATCCGTACGGCATTTCGAAATTGCAAGGTGAACAGGCGGTATTGCAGTTGCGCGATGACAGCTTCTCGGTCATCTCATTGCGCAAGGGTACTGTCAGCGGCTATAGCCCGCGCATGCGCTTTGACCTGATCATCAACGCCATGTTCCGGAGCGCCATGCGGGATGGCGTGATCACGGTGAACAACCCCGCCATTTGGCGGCCCATCCTGGGCATCCAAGACGCCGCGAGCGCCTACATTCGCGCCATTGAGGCGGCTCCTGGCGTATCCGGCATTTTCAACATTGCCTCCGGCAATTTCACCGTGGGCGAGGTCGGCGACCGGGTGCGCGAGGTGGTGGAGGATAGGCTAGGCCGGAAGATCGGACTGAACATCAAGCACATTCAAGACTTCCGCAACTACCAAGTCAGCATTGACCGGGCTCGTTCGGTGCTGAGTTTTCACCCACGCGCCGCGATTGGGGTGATCGTGGAGGAACTGCTGGCCCATTGCGCCGAGATCACCGATTGGGACGACCCCCGCTACTTCAACATTCAGGTGCTGCGGCAATTGGACGCTGCGCCGGCCGCCACTGCGGCTCACGCGTGACAGCGATTGTTCCTATGCGCATGGAGTGTCCACGATGAAACGGCGCGCCGCTGGCGGCGCCGTCTAAACCGGCCCGGCACCAAACCCCTGCCCGTGCGATGGCTGACCACGGACCGTTGGCTGATTCCGCCGCGACTGGCGCCGTTCCGGCGCCTGCGGAGGCGCCCGTCTGACCTTCTGGACGTGGGCTGCGGGAATCATTCGGCGGTCTTCGCCAAGCGCTGGTATCCGCGCTGCCGTTACACGGGAGTGAACCGGGACAACTACAACAACGACGCGGCCGATTTCGCCGTGATGGACCGCTTCTTGCAGCTGGACCTGGAGACGTCGGATTTGCACGAGTTGCCAGACGAGGCCTTCGACGTAGTTGTCTGCGCCCACGTGCTGGAGCATCTGGAGGACGGCTTGGCGGTTCTGCGGCGGCTTTGCCGGAAGCTGCGGGCGGGGGGCGGTCTGTATCTGGAGTTTCCGTCGGCGCGGTCGCTGGGCCTGCCGAGCGCGCGCGGCTCGCTGCATTTCTGCGACGACCCGACGCACGTCCGCGTGTACACGGTGGCGGAGGTCTGCAATCTGCTGCTAGAGGAGTCGTTGGTGATCCGCCGGGCCGGCCGGCGGCGCAACTGGCCGCACGTGGCGCTGACGCCGGCGCTGGCGGCGGGATCGCTGCCGCGGCACGGATGGGTGGGCGGGGGCTGCCTGTGGGACGTGGCGGGTTTCGCCGACAGCGTCTGGGCGGTAAAGCCCGGGGAAGCGGGAAGGCTGGGGCTGTGAGGATATTGCTAATCGGGGCGCGGGGCCAGCTGGGGCGGGATCTGGCGGCCGCGGGGCGGGCGGCGGGCCATGCCATGCTGCCCCGCACGCATGCCGAATTGGACGTGCGCGACGACGCGGCGGTGGAGGCGCAGTTGGCGGCCGAGCGCCCGGATGCCGTGATCAGCACGGCGGCGTTCCATCAGGTGGAAGCCTGCGAGCGGCAGCCGGGAGAGGCCTTCGCCACCAATGCCTTCGGCGCGCTGAACCTGGCCCGGGCCTGCCAGCGCCACGGCGCGATGCTGATGCACTTCAGCACCGATTACGTATTCGACGGCGAGCAGCGGACGCCGTACCGAGAGAGCGACCGGCCGCGGCCGCTGAACGCGTACGGCATGTCCAAGCTGGCGGGAGAATACCTGCTGGCGGCCAATTGCCAGCGCCATTTCATCGTGCGCACGACGGGTTTGTATGGAGTAGCTGGGAGCGCGGGCAAGGGCGGCAACTTCGTGGAGACGATGCTGAAAAAGGCGGCCGCGGGCGAAGCCATCCGGGTCGTCCACGACCAGGTGCTGACGCCCACCTATACGGTGGATCTGGCGGCGAAGGCGCTGGAGCTGCTGGCTACCGAACGGTTCGGCCTGTATCACATCACCCATGAGGGCCAGTGTTCCTGGTTTGAGTTCGCGGCCAAGATTTTTGCGTTCGCCGGCCTGCACCCGGACCTGACGCCGGTGGATTCCGCCACCTTCGCAAGTTCAGTCCGCCGGCCGGCGTATTCGGTGCTGGCGAAGGAGGGGCTGCGCGCTGCCGGTCTCACGGCGATGCCGCCGTGGGAAGATGGGCTGGCGCGCTATTTGCAGTCGCGACCTGCCGCGCGGGGATAATACACCGATGGTCATTACGCGCACGCCGTTTCGCATCTCGTTCTTTGGCGGAGGAACCGATTATCCGATCTGGTACCGCGAGCACGGTGGGGCCGTGCTGGGCGCGGCCATTGACAAATATTGCTACATCACCTGCCGCTACCTGCCGCCATTTTTCGCCCATCACAGCCGCGCCATCTATTCCAAGATCGAAAACGTGGCGGGCAACGGAGACTTCGAGCATCCGTCCATCCGCGCCTGCCTGGCGCATCTGGGCGTGGCTGACGGGGTCGAGATTCATCATGACGCCGACTTGCCGGCCCGCACCGGGCTGGGGACCAGTTCCGCCTTTACCGTGGGGATGCTGCACGCCCTGCACGCGATGCGGGGTGAGTTGCGCGACCGCGCGGAACTGGCCGCGGAGGCGATCCATGTGGAGCAGGTCTTGCTGCGGGAGAATGTCGGCGCGCAGGACCAGGCGTTTGCCGCCTATGGCGGCTTCAACCTGATCCGGTTCGCCCAAGACGGGACGGTCAGCGTGCAACCCGTCGTCACGGCGCCGGAGCGCCTGGAGCAGCTCCAGCGCCACTTCCTGCTATTCTTCACCGGCTTTACGCGCACCGCCTCGGAGATCGCGCGCCAACAGATCGCCAACACGCCGAAGCGCCAGGACGAACTGGCGGCCATGCAGCGGATGGTGGACGCCGCCGCCAAGGTGCTGATCGACAACTCGCGCCCCTTGTCCGAGTTTGGCGCGCTGCTCGACGAAACGTGGCAATTGAAGCGGCGCCTGGCCGACAACATCAGCAACGCCGCCCTGGATGAGATCTACGCCGCGGGCCGGAGCGCGGGCGCCTTGGGAGGCAAGCTTTTGGGCGCCGGGGGCGGCGGATTCATGCTGCTTTTCGTGCCCCCGGAGTGCCAAGCCCGGGTGCGCCAGGCGCTGGACCGGCTGCTTCTGGTTCCCTTCCGCTTTTCCGCTTCCGGCAGCGAGTTGATTCACTACGAGCGGCGCGAGCCGTTTTCCGCCGACCTGGCGCGGGACCGCCAGCGCGTCTATGGCCATCACGCCTAATGCGGACTGGGCTCGAAACGGCCCAACTCCGTTGCCCGATTTGATCCGGCGCTTTGCCCACCTGCGAGTGGCGATCGTTCACCATTGGTTTGTTCGCCAGGGCGGCGGCGAGGGGTTCGTCGCCCACCTCGCCGAACTTTTCCCGCAGGCTGACCTGTTTGCCCTCACTGCCCGGCCCGAAGGGATTCCAATACGGCTGCGCGGCCGGAAGCTGACCACCTCCTGGCTGCAGAAGGTGCCCGGCTCACGCCGCTACCACCGCCTGTTTCTGCCCTTATTTCCACTGGCTCTGGAGCAATTTGATCTGAGCGGTTATGACCTGGTCATAAGCTCCGACTCGGGCCCGGCCAAGGGCGTCGTGACCGGCACCAAGACGTGCCATATCTGTTATTGCCATTCACCGATGCGTTATTTGTGGGAGATGTACCCGGAATACCGCCGCCAGGCGCCGGGTGGCGCCCTGGGCCGCGCTGTCTTCGCGCTGTCCAGCCATTATGTGCGGCAGTGGGACCTGGCCACGGCATCCCGTCCGGATTTCTTCGCCACCAATAGCCTCACCAGCGCCCGCAGGATCCGGAAGTTCTACCGGCGGGACGCCACGGTCATTTACTGTCCGATCGACACTGGGTCGTTCCAGGCCGCGGCGCAGCGGGAGCCCTTCTATCTGGTGGTCTCGCGCCTGGTTGGGTATAAGCGCGTGGACCTGGCCATCGAGGCCTGCAATCGCCTAGGCCGGCAGTTGGTGGTCATCGGTTCCGGTGAGGAGGCGGCGGCGCTGCGGCGGCGTGCGGGCCCAACCGTGCGTATGCTGGGTAATTGTTCCGGCGCCGCCGTACGCGAGCATTACAGCCGGTGCCGCGCGCTGTTATTCCCGGGCGAGGAGGATCAAGGCGTTACGCCGATCGAGGCGCAGGCCAGCGGCGCTCCGGTGATCGCCTTCGGCCGGGGTGGCGCCCTGGAAACCGTGCGGGGTTGGTGGCTAGGGCAGCCGATGCCCCCAGACGCGACCGGGGTTTTCTTTCCGGAGCAGAGCCCGGACGGCCTGGTGGCTGCCATGACCGCTTTTGAGGAACGCGAGGCGGAATTCTCTCCCGCGGTGTTGCGGAAGCAAGCGGAGCGCTTTGATGTCAGCCGCTTCTATCCGCGCATGGCGGATTTCGTCTCCAGTTGTTTGGAGCGATGGCACGACGAGGGCGGCGATGCCGCGCCGCCAACGGCGGCGGCGGCCGCCGCCGCCGGCGTGGCCCGCGCGTCCCCGCCAACGCGGAATCCGCACGATGGCTACCACTCCTGACGCCGCGATTTTGTGCGGCGGTTTTGGCACGCGGCTGAAGGCGCTAGATCTGGGCGTGCCCAAGCCGATGGTTCGCATCGGAGGTGGGCCGTTTCTGGCGGGGCTGATCGGCGCGCTGGCGCGGCAAGGCGTCCCGCGCGTGGTGTTGTGCACGGGCCAGGGCAGGGAACAGATCCGAGAATACTTCCACCGCCGCGACTGCGGAACGGAAGTGTTGTTTTCGGAAGAGACCGAACCGCTGGGCACCGCCGGCGCGCTGCGTCTGGCGCTGCCGCAACTGCGCGGCGAGTTCGTTTTGGCGCTCAACGGCGATAGCTGGGCGCCGTTCGACCTCGCCGCGTTGCTCGCGCGGCAGCGAGCCACCGGCGCGGAGATTGTCCTGGTCTCGGCCACAGCCGAGGATCGCGAGGATGCCGGCTCACTGCTGGTGGACTCCGAAGAATGGGTGCGCGCATTCGCCGAAAAGCAGGCCGTCGCCGGCGCGCCGGTGCATAACGCCGGCATCTATCTCTTCCGCCGCGAGGTGCTCGCGGCCATCCCCGCCGGCCGCGCCGTCTCCCTAGAGCGCGAGATTCTGCCCCAGTACCTGGATGGACGCATGGCCGCGCTGGCGGCGGAAGGGCCGCTGGTAGACATTGGCACGCCAGAGCGGCTGGCACGGGCGCAGGCGGCGGCCGAGCAAGGGGCGGATCTATTCCGCTTTGGAGGGTAATTTGGCCGCATAATAGGGCCTTTATGCGCGTGTTGGTGACTGGCGGCGCCGGCTTCATTGGCGCCAATTTCGTGCAGTACGTGTTGGCGCAGCGCCCGAATTGGGAGATCGTTAATCTCGACGCGCTGACCTACGCGGGCAACCTGGAAAATCTGACGGCTCTCGACGCGGAGCCGCGGTACCGCTTTGTGCATGGCGACGTCTGCGATCGCGCCTTGCTGGACCATCTATTGCCCGGCGTGGACGCCGTGGTGCATTTCGCCGCCGAGTCCCATGTGGACCGCAGCATTTTGGACGCGACGGCCTTTATCCGCACCAATGTGCAAGGCACGCAAACGCTGTTGGACGCCGCCCGCCAGGCGCAAACGCCGCGCTTTCTGTTGGTGAGCACGGACGAAGTGTACGGCACGCTGGGCGCGCAGGGCCGCTTCACGGAATCCAGCCCGCTGGCTCCCAACTCCCCGTATGCCGCGTCCAAAGCCGCGGCCGACATGCTGGTTCGCGCCGCCTTTCATACCCATCGGCAGCCGGTGCTGACCACCCGCGCCAGCAACAACTACGGCCCCTATCAGTTTCCGGAGAAATTCATTCCCCTGGTGATCACGCACGCCCTTGCCGGCGAACCGATCCCTGTCTACGGCGAGGGGAAGAACGTCCGCAATTGGATTCATGCCCAGGACCATTGCGCCGGCATCCTCGCCGTTCTGGAACGCGGAATGCCCGGCGAGGTCTACAATCTCGGCGGCGATGACGAGCTGGACAATCTTTCCCTGGTGCGGCGCTTGCTCCAGTTGACCGGGGCCAGCGAATCTCTGATCCGCTTCGTGCCCGACCGCCCCGGTCACGATTTCCGCTACTCGCTCGATTCCACCCGCGCCCGCCGGGAGCTTGGCTGGCGGCCCGAAGTGGCCTTTGACGACGGGCTGGGGCAAACCGTGGCGTGGTATCGGCGGCATCCAGAGTGGATCGCCCACATCCGCGACGGTAGCTTTCGCGGCTATTACGAGCGCCAGTATGGTCGCCGTTTGGCCGAGGGCCGCCCGGAGGCGCGAGCATGAAGCCACATTTAAAAGGCATCATCCTCGCCGGCGGTTTGGGCACGCGCCTGCTGCCGCTGACGAAGATCACCAACAAGCATCTGCTGCCGGTCTACGACCGGCCGATGATCTACCACCCCATCGAGATGCTGGTGCGGGCGGGGATTGAAGAAGTCTTGCTGGTCACCGGCGGCCACAACGCCGGCGATTTTCTTCGCTTGCTGGAAAACGGCGAGGAGCTGAACTGCTCACTGCGCTACGCCTATCAGCGGGGCGAAGGCGGCATCGCCGCGGCTTTGGCCCTGGCGAAGGACTTCGCCGCCGGTTCGCCGATCTGCGTGGTGCTGGGCGACAACTTGATTGAGCGCGACATCATCGCCGCCAAGGACGCCTTCCTTTCCCAGTCGCGGGGAGCTCGCCTCTTGCTGAAAGAGGTTCCCGATCCCGAGCGTTTTGGCGTTGCGGTGCTCGATGCCTCCGGCGCCAAGATCGCCCGCATTGAGGAAAAGCCCATCCGCCCGCCTTCCAATCTGGCGGTGACTGGAATCTATTTTTACGACGAAACCGTGTTTGACAAAATCGCCCGCTGCCGGCCATCGGCGCGGCAAGAGCTCGAGATCACCGACGTCAACAACCTGTACATCGCCGAAGGCACGCTGGAGTTTTCCCGCCTGGAGGGATGGTGGACCGACGCCGGAACGTTCGAAAGCCTGCTGCGCTCACAAAACCTGATAGCCCAGCGAGTCCAACGCCCCTCCCGCGCCAGCGGCTAATCCCGCCGCCTGCCGGCCGACGTCCGCCGCCGCTCGCCAACGCTAGCGCAAGCCCACCAGGTCCAATTGCAGCCGGAACCTACCCGGCTGCGCCGCTACGAAAAGGACCGCCTCGACCTCGTTTCGGTATGGGGTCATCGCGGCGAGGGAAATGGTGACGCGGCGCCAGCGCGGGCCGGCGGTAAAGGTTTTCACCGGCGGGTCGCTGCGGCGCTGGGCGGTCAGCAGAACCAGGGCATAAGTCGTGGCATGCCGGCCGCCGCGGGCCCAAAACGTGATGGACCGCCACGCCGACAGGTCCGCCGGCGCCCAGGGGGCCGGACCGGGATAGAATGCCGCACCCGCCCAGGGTTGCGCGATGCCGCTGGCGACGGCGCCCGTGACCAGCAGCGAACCGCGGCTGCCCGGAGCGCCACCCGCGATGACCTTCAGGCTCGCCTGCGAATTTCCGCCCAGGAATGCGTCGGTCATGGCGGTCCAGCCGGCGCCGAAGCGGGTGCGGGGCGGACCGCCGGGATCGGCGAAGGCGCTGACCAGCACGGGCCTGATCGCCGCGGCGGCCGCAACAGTCGCTGCGTGTCGGGGCGCGGCGCCTGCCGCCTTTTGTCGGCTGGCTGGGGGCTGCTTCGCCGCCGTTGATTCGGTCGCCACGGACAGGGTCTGGCGCCAGGCCGCCAGGCCCGCCGGGTGCGCGTTCATCCAGACGCCGGTCAGCAGGAACGGCGCCACTAGCGCCAATGTGCCCAGCTTTCGCCGCGCCGGCAGCCGCTCTTCCTTGTCCCAGCGGAACAATTGCACCGCCGCCAGCAGGCCCAGCACGCCGGACGCGACCAGAGCCAAGAGCTGCACAGGCGGAAGCGCGCCACGGCCGCTTCCCAGCATCGCCTGTTGGAAGCCCGACACCAGGTACGTCGGCGGCAAGAAGGCGGCTACGCGCTGCAGCCAATGTGGCAGCTCGGCCAAGGGAATGGTGGCGCCGGAAAGAAACAATAGCGGGAAAAACAGCGCATTGCTGAAGACCTGCGCCTCCTGCATGGATTCCGCCAATGCGCCGATGACAAGGCCAAACCCAGCCAGAGCGAAATCTCCCACGATCACGATCGCGGCGATTTTCCAGCCGTTACCGGGCCAGGGCATGCCAAAGGCCAGCCGGGCGCAAAGAAACAGCAAAACAACCGTGGGCGCCAGCAGCAGGAAATTGGTGAACAGGCTGCCCAACACCATCGCCCCCGCGCCAACCGGCGCCAGCCGGTAACGGCGCAGGATCCCCCGCTCCCGCATCGCCACCACGCGGATGCCAAGGCCGAAAAACGTGCTGGACAGGATTTGCAGCACCACCACCGGGCCAAACAGATAGGCCACCATGCGCGGCGAGCCTTGGGCGAAGATGGCGCCGTAGGCGAATAGAAAAACCAGCGGGAAGACGAAGGTGAAAAACAGCGCCGCCGGCGTGCGCGCGGCCAGCCGCAGATCCATCACCCCCATCCGCCATCCAGCTTGCAGCGTGCGCATGGATTATTCCAGGCCCTCTTCGCCGCGATCCGCTCCATCAGGACCGGTCATTTGCACGAAGGCGTCCTCCAGCGTAGGCTGGTGCAATTGCAAATCGAGAAGGCGGTTGCCCGTCTGGTCGAGCCAGCGCACCAGCGCCACCACGGCGGGAGCGACCGCGCCAGCCCGTAGGCGGTAAACCGCAGCGCCATCGTTGGCCTCCGTTGGGTGGGCCGCGGCTACGCCGTCCAGCGCGGCAAGCGCCGCGCATACGGCCGGCCGGGCGAGCCGCACCTCGATTTCGCTGGCGAGCCCCGCGGCCGCGACCACCTCTCGCGGCGGCCCAATCGCGACGATCGCGCCGCGATGCATGACCGCTACCCGGTCGCAGAGCCGTTCGGCTTCTTCTATGTAATGAGTGGTCAGCAGCACCGTGCGCCGCTCCGCCCGCAAGCCCGCGATGAGAGCGTGGACGTCACGCCGCACGCGCGGGTCCAGGCCGGTCGTCGGTTCATCGAGCAACACCAATTCCGGATCGTTGACCAGGGCGAGGGCCAGGGCCAGCCGTTGCTTTTGGCCGCCGGAGAGCCGCTGAAAATAGGTGCGGCGCTTCTCCGTTAAGCCGAACCGTTCGAGCAGCCCAGCGACCGGCAAGGCGCGGCCGTAGAATCCCGCGAAAAGGCGCAGCGCCTCCTCGACCCGCAATTTATCCGGCAACATCGTGGCCTGCAACTGCGGGCCAATGCGCTCTTGCAGCCGTCTTCCGTCCCGGTCCGGATTCAAGCCGCAAACGCGGACGTACCCCGCATCCGCGGGCCGCAATCCCGCCAAGACCTCGATGGTCGAGGTTTTACCGGCGCCATTCGGCCCCAGCAGGCCAAAGACCTCGCCAGGCTGAATCTGGAAGCTGACATCATTCACCGCCCGAACCGGGCCATAGGACTTCCGCAGTCCAGAGACGATGACAGCCGCCGCCGCGCCAGCGCCTTGCGGCGCGGCTGCCGTACCGATCGTGCGCGTGTCGTCCGCCGTCAATGGCTCGGACTATACCACGAGGGCTGCCTCCCGTATTGGCGTCACCAGGGCGAGCCCTGGCGGCTTGCGTGACTACGCTGAACGGCAAGGTGCGCGTGGCCGGACCACCGCTGGCGCCAGCTCTCAGCTGCCGCCCGCGGGATCAATGAACCGCAGGCCCTCCTCCTCGGCAGCCGGCAGCAGTGTGCGGTCGCTGCAGAAAGCATGGTGGGTCTGGCCCGGCCGGCAGAAGAAGGCAGCTGGCGAGCTGCAGCGCATCGTATGCCCTCAGCCCGCGCCGATCCAGCACGAGCCCGGCCAGGTGCGGCCGGGCGTTTAGCGCGTTGCTGCCGTGGGCACGGCCGCCCGCACCTGCTCAATGATGGCGGCGGCGTCGATTTTATAGGCGTGCAGCAATTCCTGCGCCGTGCCGCTGTGCGGGATGTGCTCGATGGCCAGCCGCAGCACCCTCACGCCGGCGCTCTCGACCGCTTCCGCCACCGCATCCCCGATGCCGCCGGCGCGGTAATGGTCTTCGACCGTGACGATAGTTTGCCGCGTCGCCTTGGCGCAGGCCAGCAGCGTCGCTTGATCCACCGGCCGCACGCTGAACAAATCCACCACGCGGATGGCGATGCCTTCCTTTTTCAATTCGTCGTGCGCCTTTAGCGCTTCCGGCAGCGTCACGCCCGCGGCCACCACGGTGATGGCGTCGTCCGCGCTCTGCCGCAGCACCTTGGCCTTGCCGATGGCGAAGCTCTCTTCGGCCCCATAGATCAGCGGGCTCTTCGGCCGGCCGGTACGAATGTAGGCCAGGCCCTGATGTCCCGCCGCCAGTTCCACCGCCCGCCAGGTCGCCACCGGATCGCTGGGATATAGCACCAGGGACTCCGGCGTCGCCCGGAACAGGGCCAAATCCTCCAAACCCATCTGCGAGGAGCCGTCCTCGCCGATGGAAACGCCGGCGTGCGTGCCCACCACCTTCAAATTGGACTTGGCCAGCGCCGCCAGCCGGATGAAATCCGCCGCGCGGGTCAAAAAACAGGCGAAGGTCGAGAGGAAAGGAATCTTGCCCGCCGCCGCCATGCCCATGCCCATCCCGGTCATGTTTTGCTCGGCGATATAGCCTTCGAAGAAGCGGTTGGGCGCGATCTGCTGGAAGTCCTCGGTGAAGGTCGAATTCTTCACGTCGCCGTCCAGCGCCACCACCCGGCTGTCCAGCTTGCCCAGCGCGGCGAGCGCCAAGCCAAACGCCTCCCGCGTGGCCATCGGCTTGTCGAATTTGGGCGCGGGCAGGGCCGCGGCTTCGGCCGTCGCCTTCCGTCCCACGGCGGGCGCCGCCGGCATCGGCTTGGCGCCCTCACTGGGGACAAACTGTGCCTGCAACTCCTTGACCGCCGCCTCGGCTTCCTCCGTTTTCAGCGCCTTGCCGTGCCAGCCTTCCTTGTCTTCCAAAAACGACACGCCGCGGCCTTTTTTCGTCTCCGCCAAAATCACGGTGGGACGGCCCTCGGTCGCGGCCGCCTGCTCGAAGGCGGTCAGCAACTGGTCCAGATCGTGGCCATTCACCACCAAGGCATTCCAGCCGAATGCCGCCCAGCGTTGCTGATAGACCTCCATCCGGTGTTGCAGCATCGTCGGCTGGCTTTGCCCCAGCCGGTTGACGTCCACGATGGCGCAGAGATTGTCCACGCCGTAAAAGCCGGCCACCTCCGCCGCTTCCCAGACCGAACCTTCCGCCGTTTCCCCGTCACCCATCAGCACATAGCTGCGGTACGGCTGCTCTTCCACCCGCGCCGCCAACGCCATGCCGAGCCCCACGGGCAGTCCCTGACCCAGCGAGCCGGTCGGCACGGAGACAAATTTCAGAATTGGCGTGGGGTGTCCTTCCAGGTCGGAATCAAACTTGCGCAGCGTCAACAAATGTTCGCGCGGGAACAATCCCAGCTCCGCCCAGGTGGCATACAGGACCGGCGCCGCATGCCCTTTCGAAAGCACGAATTTATCGTTCTCTCGCCGCGCCGGATCCTGAACGTCGAAGCGCATGACATGAAAAAACAGCGCCGCCATGATCTCGGCCGCCGACATGGAGCTGGTGGGGTGGCCGCTGCCGGCAGCCGTGGTGGCCTGGATCGAATCAATCCGTAGCTGGGTAGCAATGTTATGCAGGGCTGGAATCAATTGTTTCCGGTCAGGGCTGGGCACGTCGTCCTCCTAAACTCCCAGGATAGGCGTTTTTGGCGGCCCAGGGGGAGATACGGCGGGCGCGCCGCGGCCGCTTCGCCCGGTTCCGTATTCGCCGCAATGCGCGGTGTCCGTCAGCCGCCGAATGGGCGCTGCCGGCAGCCGCCGCGGGTCAGTTGACCAGCGCTGGCGGCAAGCTAAAGCGAACGTGCTCCTCGATGCCCTCCGCCTCGGCCACCTGGCGGAAGCCGAATCGCTCGCGCAGCACCTCGACCACCCGCTGCACCAGGCTCTCCGGCGCCGACGCTCCCGCCGTTAGCCCCAGCACCCGCACCGTTTCCAGCCACGCGGGCTGGATGTCCGCGGCGTCGTCCACGCGATAGGCGGGCGTTCCGGCGTTGGCCGCCACCTCGACCAGCCGCAGCGAGTTCGAGCTGTTCTCCGATCCCACCACGAACACCGCGTCCACCTTCGGCGCGATTTGCTTGAGCGCCGTCTGCCGGTTCTGCGTGGCATAGCAGATGTCCTGCGCCCGCGGTCCCACGATGGCGGGAAACCTGCGGCGCAGCCGGGTGACGATCTCCGCGGCTTCGTCCAAGCTCAGCGTGGTCTGCGTCAAATACGCCACCCGCTCCGGGTGAGCCACCTCCACCGTTTCCGCCTGCTCCGCCGTCTCCACCACCGGCGTGCCGGCCGGCACCTCGCCCAGCAGCCCAATAATCTCGTCGTGGGCGCGATGGCCGATAATCACCAGGCTGAATCCCTGGCGGATGTAATTGCGCGCCTCCAGATGCACCTTGCTGACCAGCGGGCAGGTGGCGTCTATGATCTCCAACTGCCGTGCCTGCGCCGCCTCCCACATCTGCGGAGCCACGCCATGCGCGCTGAAGAATAAGCGGCTGCCCGCCGGCGCCTCGTCAAGGTGGCGAATGAAGATCGCCCCGCGGGCCTGCAAATCGCCGATGACGGTGCGGTTGTGCACGATTTCGTTGAGGACGTAAATCGGCGGCCCAAAGGTTTCCAGCGCCTGTTCCACCGCTTCCACCGCCCGCACCACGCCGGCGCAGAACCCTCGCGGCTTCAAGATCAAGACCGTTTTGTCGCCGCCGTCCATGGTCCTACCCTCCGCTCCTTAGGCGCCCTGCGCCTTGGATTTGACCGGCGCGCCAAAGGCGAGCTTGATCTGCGGCCGCGTCAAATAACGCAAAGCCCACCCCGCCAAGATCGCCGCCGCCAACCACACCAGCGCCGCATCCACGGCAAAACGCAGCATCTCCGCCAGCACCATCAAACCGCTGCTGGCCAGGGCAATGCCGCAGTAGATCATCATCAATTGCCGGCCCCAGTCCCGCAGGCGGAGGAGGCCAACGCCCATCAACGCCGCCAATAGCACCGTACTCAGCACCAGGAACCAGACTCCCCCGGCGCCCTCGTGTTGCAACACCCGTTGTGCCACGGGCGAGTGCAGCACCGAGGCGCCGCGCACCAACAGAGCCGCGCCCACACCCGCCATTCCCGCCACGACAAGGAAATTCAAGGCCGCCAGCAGGCTGACGCCAATCGGTCGGGTCCTCATTTCTACTATGATACCGGCCCGGAGCTGCCGTTTATACTTTCGCCATGGCTGCCGCCTCAGCTTCCGGACCATTCCGGCGCCGCCGCCGCGCTCGGCCATGGGCGCTCGTGGCGTCTCCCCGGCTCCTAATTGGATTGCTCCTCGCATTCAGCGTGGCGGCCACGGGGATTGCCCAGGCGCCCCCTACCCCGGCCAGCCCGCAGGTGCTGATTCTCCCATTCAATAACCGTTCCGGCGACCTCAATCTCGACTGGATTGGCGAAAGTTTTGTCCAGGCGCTGTCGGACACGCTGGGCGACGCCGGTATGCCGGTGCTGAACGCGCAGGAGCGGGCAACCGCCTTCAATCAAGAAGGTGTACCCGATCTTTCCACGCTCAGCCAAGCCACGCTGATGCAAGTTGCCGAAAAAGCCCATGCCGGCTGGCTGATCTTGGGCCGTTTCGACTACGTTCACGGCCAGTTCCGTGCCCGCGCCACGATTTTCGATCTGCGCCGCCAGCATTTGGTCCGGGTCCATTCCCGCCCCGGCGGCTTGGCGCAGTTGGAAACCATCCAGGCCCGCCTCGCGTGGCGCGTCCTGCGCGTGCTGGCGCCAAATACCACGGTGACCGCGGCCCAGGTACTGGCCCAGCGCCAGCAGGTGCCGTTGGCTGCCTATGAGCGTTATATCCGCGCACTGTTGGCCACGGAACCCGCCGTGCGGCATAAGTTCTTGGTGGCTGCGGTTCACCTGGACCCCGACTATAGCCAAGCGGTGTACCGCCTCGGTCTTTGGTACTGGCACAACGATGATTACCGCACCGCCTTGCTTTGGCTGCCCCAAGTGGACACGCGCGACCCCAATTATCCGCGTGCGCTGTTTCTGGCTGCCCATTGCGCGTATCGCCTGGGCCGTTATGCCCGCGCCGCGGAGTTGAGTCAGCGCTTGGCGGCGCTCTGGCCGCTGCCGCAGGTGCTCAACAATTGGGCCCTCGCCGAAGCTCGCCTTGGACGCCAGGACGCATTGGCCATCCTGGATCGGGCCCGCCACTCCGCTGGCGCCGAGGGTGCGATCCGCTCGCGCCTGGCGGCCAACAGCGCCGCCGTGGCCTGCGAACTCGGCAACCGTACCCTGGCTATCAGCATGGCGCAAGCCGCTGCGCCGGCGGCGGGCACGCCTCTGGCCTCGTTGCGCACCCAGCTGCAGGCGCCGGCCGCGGCCTGTCCCAATGCCACTGCCCGCGCCCTGGAACAGCCAGCGCGCTCGTTGCCGCTGGGCAGGTTTCGGCGGATGGAAGCCACGGTGGAGCGGTCCAACCTTGCCAAAGCGGCCCGAATGCCGCCCTCCCAACGGCTGGCTTTTCATCTCCGCCAGGGGCGCCGCTTACTCCGGCAAAGCGCACTGGATGCCGCGCAACAGGAATTTTTGGCCGCCTTGGTGCTGGATCCGCGTGATGCCGCCGCACATGTCGGCTTGGCCGAACTCGACCTGGCGCGCCACAATGCCCCTGCCGCGCGGGCCCAGGTTGCGGTGCTGCGCGCCATCGCGCCTCGCGACCATGCCATCGTCGGCTTGGAACGGCGGATCACGGCGCTCACCACGCGCGCGCCCCAACGGCGCTGAATCCCGGGGGCGGTCCGATGCCAGCCCCAGCAGGCCATTGCCCGCCCTTGGCCGGCCGGGGCGGTGTCCAGCTGGGGACGGAGGCGCTTGCCTCCGCGCCCTCTCGCTGGTCGCATAATAGCTCCAGCGCCGCTCTGGGTCTGCGCTCGCTTGCCATGTCCACCCCGCTCCATCTGCTCGGGCGCCGCTCGTTTGGCCGCTGGCTGGCCTGCACCGTACTGGCGGTCCTTGCAGTCACCGCGGCTAGTTCCGCGCCTGCGCCGCAATCGCAGCCCAAGGTGGTCGTCATCGCCTTGCAAGGCGCCGTCGCGCCGGTTACCGCCGAGTACGTCACCCGCGGCATCCGCTACGCTAACCAAAGCGGAGCCACCGCTGTCATCCTCGAACTGAGCACTCCCGGTGGGCTGGACACCTCGATGCGGCAGATCATCCAGGCGATTCTCGCGTCCAAAGCCCCCGTCTTCGGCTACGCCTATCCCAGTGGAGCGCGTGCCGCCTCCGCGGGCTTCTATATCCTGATGAGCTGCGACGCCGCCGCCATGGCGCCCGGAACCAATACCGGCGCCGCCCATCCCGTCCTGCTGGGCGGGCCGCAACCGGGCAAGATCGAGGCGCAGAAGATCCAAAACGACGCTGCCGCCTACATTCGCACCTTGGCGGGCGGGCGCGGGCACAACGTTAAGCTGGCGCTTTCGGCGGTGCTGCAAAGCAAGTCCTTCACCGACCAGGAGGCGCTCCAGGGCGGCTTGATCAACTACATCGCCGCTTCGCCGCGGCAGTTGCTGGCGGATCTCAACGGCCAGCCGATTCACCGCATCAACGGCCAAGTCCAGACCTTCGACCTGGCCCACGCCCGGCTGGTCCCCTATCGGATGAGCCTACGAGAGCGCGTGCTGGACATGGATCCCGATCTGGCGTTCGCGCTTCTGGCCATCGGCGCCCTGCTGGTCTACATCGAGTTCACCCACCCGGGTGTCATCGTTCCCGGCGTGGCCGGAATCATCATGATCGCGGTCTCGCTGTTCGCCTTATCGTTGTTGCCGCTCAACTGGGCCGCCGCCGGTCTACTATTGCTTGCATTTATCTTGTTCATCCTGGAAGCCAAGTTTCCGTCCCATGGCGTTCTGGCGATTGGCGGCGTGGTGTCCATGGTGTTCGGGGCGGTGTTCCTAGTGGACACCTCCGTTCCCGCTCTCCAGGTGCATTGGAGCGTGGCTCTGGGCGTCGCGCTGCCGATGGCCGGCATTACGGTGTTTTTGATGCGTCTGGTGTTGCGCGCCCGCGCGAACAAGGTCCACACGGGGGCTCAGGGCATGGTCGGCGCCCTCGCCATCGTGCGCACGGCCCTGGCGCCGGAGGGAACGGTGCGCATCCACGGCGAAATTTGGCGCGCCCGTTCCGCCGTTCCCGCCGTTCCCGGCGCCCAGGTGCGCGTTCGCGCCCTGCAGGGGCTCTTGCTGGAAGTTGAGCCCGTCCCCCAGAACCCCGCCTCGCAGTCGGCCGCCCAAGGCCAGCGCCCGTAGGGTGTACGTTTGGAGTCCCGCCGCTGGCCGCCGACAGAGCCGGCGGGTAGAATAAGCCAGGACTGCCGTTTCCGCTGGGAAGGTTCCCATGGCCATTTTCGTTGCCGTCATTATCGTTGTGTTGTTCCTGCTCGCGGCCATTAAGGTCGTCCCGGAATACGACCGGGTCGTCATCTTCCGCCTCGGCCGCATCTTGGGCCATCCCAAAGGCCCGGGTTTGATTTTGGTCTTCCCGGTGATTGACCGCGTGCAGCGGGTGACGCTGCGCGAATCGGCGCTCGACGTTCCGCCGCAGGACATTATCACCCGCGACAATGTGACCGCGACCGTGGTGGCGGTCGTTTATCACCGCGTCATTGACCCGGAAAAGGCCATCGTCGAGGTGCAAAATTACCGCTTCGCCGCCTCGCAATTCGCCCAAACCACGCTGCGTTCCGTCCTCGGCGAGGTGGAATTGGACGACCTTCTTTCCTCCCGCGATTTGATCAACAATCGCCTTCAGGTCATCCTCGACCAGCACACCGATCCCTGGGGCGTAAAGGTCACCAAGGTGGAGATCAAAAGCGTGGATCTGCCCGAAAGCATGCGCCGCGCCATGGCGCGGCAGGCGGAAGCGGAGCGCGAGAAGCGCGCCAAGATCATTCATGCCGAGGGCGAGTACGCCGCCTCCGAGCGCCTCGCCGAGGCCAGCGCCATCATGGCCCGGGAGCCCATTGCTCTGCAGCTCCGCTATCTGCAGACCCTGACCGAAATCGGCGTGGAGAAAAACACCACGATCGTCTTTCCGCTTCCGCTGGATATGATCGAGGCACTGACCTACGCCAAGAACACCAAGGCCGCCGCCGCGGCCGCGGCCGCCGCCGCCGCTGCCGCACCGCCTCCGGCGGGGGGAGCGGGCGGCGATTAGCCGCGATTCGCCATGACTGCTGAAAGGGATTATGCCGCGTTATCTTGATCGCACCCGCGAGGAAGCCGATACGGGTTACCAGTTCGAATTGGGCACATGGAGCATCGTCGCCATGCTCTGCGCGGTGGCCGTGCTCTGTGGGATGTTCTTTGCCATCGGTTACACCTTCGGCAAGCACGCCATCCCAGCGGATTTCACGCTCGGCAATCAAGTGGTGCCCGCCAGCGGGGCCCAGGCCAGCATTGACAAGCCCAGTCCGAGCACCACCCTGCCGCTCAATCCCGCTGCCGCCGGCAACAGTCTGGCCGTCTCCCCCGGGGCCAACAGCCCCGCCGCCAATTCCTCTTCCTCCGCCAGCTTTGCGGCGCCGCCCAATCCCAATGGCCTCAGTCAGGCGGAACAAAATAAGGTTTCTCCGACACTACAGCCTTCGGCCAACGGCGCCACGAACGCGAATTCGGCGCAACTGCCCCCCGAACCCGCGTTGTCCGGCGCGCAAACGCCCAAACCTAGCCCCAACATTCCCGGCGATGTTCCCGTCGGCAGCAAGCCGCCCGTTCAGATCCCAGGAGCCGCAAACTTTGCGGTGCAGGTCTTTGCCGGCGTCAATCGATCGGATGCGGAAAATCTCGCCGCGGCGCTCAAGGCGCGGCAATATCCGGTTTATGTGCTCTTGCCAGATCCGGCGATCGGCCAGCAATACTACCGCGTTCAGGTCGGCCCGTTTCCCACCCAGCAGCAGGCGCAGGAAATGCAGGCACGATTGAAGGCCGACGGTTACAACGCCATTCTAAAACCCTAGCATCGCGCAATCACCCCTCCGCAGCGGAGGTTGGCAAGCGCATGCGCGCCGGAAGGCGGTGTCCTATCGGCACTCGGTTCGCGCTTCCGGCAGCCTCGGGGCTCCTGTCGCCGGGTCGCGCCATTTGCACTGGGGGAAAAATGGCGGGAAACGGAAACGGCTGCGACATTCCGCCGGGCGGCCCGCGGCCGGCCAGAGCAACAGCCCACCATCACCGGCCCAAGGCACGTCGCGGTAACCGCAGCACCAATTCGCTTTCCGCGTCGTTTCCTGGCCCCGCCCCAAACAGGCGGACCAGCACTCCGGCGACTGCTCCCCAAGCGGCGAATTCCGCCGTCCGTCCCGCTGCGCCGCCGGCGCCCAGCGCTTCCTGCAGGGTCATCACCACCGGCAACCGCGCGAAGGCGATGCCCGACCTCACGCCCCAATGCTCCCGCGGCACCAGGCGGGCATAGCCGGCCGCCATCGCGCCGCCTACCGCCCAACGGCCCACGACGCCCGCCACCTGCGTCCAATCGCCCTTTTCCGGCGGCTTCCGCTCGACAAAATCCACTAGGCTCGCCGCCAGCATGCCCAATGCCGCATTTTGGATCCACGCTGCCCAGTTCACCGCTCGCTCCCGGCGATGGGATGCGCCGCCGGGAGCGCCGCGCCGCCCAGGCGCCGGGTGTCTTTTGCGATAATGTTTCTGTGTTCGAGGTCAGCGTGGAAGAAACCTTTGCCGCCGGCCATGCCCTGCGCGGTTACCGCGGCAAGTGCGAGAATCCGCACGGCCACAACTATCGCGTCCGCGTGCAGTTGCGCGGCGATCACCTCGATGCCATCGGCCTGCTCCAGGACTTCGCGGCCATCAAGACCGAGTTGCGCGCCGTTGTTGCCACCTTTGACCATCAGTTCCTCAACGATCTCCCCGACTTCGCCGCGGTCAATCCCTCCGCGGAGAATATTGCCAAGCGCTTCTATGACCTGCTTCGGCCCCGCTTCTCGGCCAATGGGGCGCGCCTCAACGCGGTGACGGTCTATGAAACCGACACCACTTCAGCCACCTATAGCGAAGGCTGACGCCGAGGCCGCGGCCAACGACCGTCCCGTCTTCGCGCAGATCACGGAGATTTTTCGCTCCCTTCAGGGCGAGTCCAGCTTTGCGGGCCGCCCCTGCGTCTTCGTTCGCTTCACCGGCTGCAACTTGCGCTGCGGTTGGTGCGACACCGTGTATTCCTTCCACGGCGGCCGCCGCATGGCGCTGGATGAGGTCGCCGCTGCCGTTGCCGCCTTCGCCACCCCATTGGTCGAGATCACGGGCGGCGAGCCCCTGCTGCAAACCCCCGCCGTCGTCGCTCTATCGCGCGAGCTGCTGGCCCGCGGCCACACCGTTTTGCTGGAGACCAGCGGGGAACGACCCTTGGAAGCGGTGCCGCCGGCGGTGGTCAAGATCGTGGACGTCAAATGCCCCGCCAGCGGCGAGGCCGGAGCCTTTCGCCACGAAAACCTATCCGCGCTCCAGCCGCACGATGAGATCAAATTCGTCCTCGCGGACCGCGGCGATTACGAATTTGCCCGCGATTTTCTCCGCCGCCACCGCTTGGCGGAGCGCGTCGCCCACCTGCATTTTTCTCCCGCGTTCCGGCCGACCGCGCAGGGCGAGCGTTCGGCTGGCCAATGCCTACTGGATCCCCGCGAACTGGCGGAGTGGATTCTGGCCGACGGGCTTCCCGTCCGCCTGAGCTTCCAGATTCACAAGTTCATCTGGGATCCCGCGCTGCACGGGGTCTAGCCGCGCTTTGTCCGAAGATTGCCGCCACCGTCCGCACGTGTGCGGAAAGACCAAAACCAGCACGCCACCACCGCACCGGCTGGCTATCGCCGGCCGCGCGGGGGCCTAGCTCTTCCGTGCCGCCGCAGGGGCCGCCATCATCTGCCGCATGGCGTCATTGGCGCCCGGAGCGTTCTTCTCCCGCCAGGCTTCGAAGCCCGTGGCCAGCCGTTCGATTCCCGCCCATGCATGCGGATTCTTCATCCGTTTTCGCATCTCTGGCGCGACCGCTTTCAGCCGTTCCCACACGATCCAGAGTTCGCCGCCCGAGGTTTCATAGAAGAACTCTTCGTCAATCAGTCCCCGGTTCACGATCGCCGCCACCATGCCCCAATAGCTGGTCATCATGCGTACGTTGGCGTTCTCCCGCGAGCCTGGCGGCGCCAGCGTCACCGTATCCTCGGGCTTCTGCGGATGATAGTGGGCGATGTACCATTCCCGCGCCTCGCGCAGCCGCGCCTCGCGCCGTTCTTCATACAAACGCAGAACCAAATTGGCCTGATCGTGATTGACGTTTCCCAAGCGGTGTGTCTCCTTCCGTTCTGATTGTGCCACGCACGGCGGCTTGGGCCGCCGCGCCTCCGGCGGGTGCTCTTAGCGCCCGGCCCTAGGGCGCGCAGGCAAATGACTCGTGCCGGACCGTAGCCGGAGCGGCTCGAGGCAACGGCAGCCGCCCCGCTTGCCGCGGCAACCCGCGGGGTCGTAAATTCGAGGGAGGGGGCCGGCGGATGGACATACTGACACGGGCCCAGCGCAGCGCGCGGATGGCGCTGATCCGGTCGAGGGGAACCCGGCCGGAGCTCGCCGTCCGCCGCGTCGTGCGGAGCCTCGGGTACGGCTACCGCCTTCACGCGGCGGGGATGCCGGGGCGGCCGGACCTGGTGTTCAAGGCGAGGCGGAAGGTTATCTTCGTCAACGGCTGCTTCTGGCACCTTCACCGCGGGTGCCGCAGGTGCCGCCCGCCCAAGTCGCGGCTCGATTACTGGCGACCGAAGCTGGAGGGGAACGCTGCGAGGGACAAGCGCGTGCGCCGGCGGCTTGCCGCGATGGGTTGGAGCTGCTTGGTCATCTGGGAATGCCAAACGGAGGACCGACAAGCGCTGGCGGGCCGCGTCAGCGCCTTCCTCTCTGGCTAGCGGGCGGCCGCCGCGGGAGCTTGGCCGCGGGGCTCCCGTATACTAAGGGCCCCGGGTCTGCTATCTTTTGTCGAGATTAAACATGGACCGTACTCGCGCAAACCCTGTGGAGGCGGGCCCGCGGCATGGCCGCGGGCCCGCGCCTGGGCCGTTCCGGCCGCCGGCGCCGGAGAGCCTGCCGCTCCCGTTCTGGGGCGCCCTGCGGCGCGTTTCGAGCAGCAGTGGGGGATCCCCCAACCCGTACCTTGCGCGCCTTAGGGCGTTTAGGAAGGCGCTGTTGAGAGAGCCGCCCCACACCCTCATCTCCCTGTTCTGCGGGGGAGGCGGGCTCGATCTCGGCCTCGGCTTCGCCGGGTTCGGAACGGTCGTGGCGAGCGACGTAGCGCCGGCGTTCGTCGACACCGTCGTGAGCAATCTGCCGGGGGCAAGGGGCTGCACGATGGACGCCCTTGCGCTGACCAAAGAGGCGCTGTGCGCCCTCGCGGGTACCGCCGACGTCGACCTCGTCGCAGCGGGGCCCCCGTGCCAATCGTTCAGCATCCTTGGCCAACGCGGCGCCCTGGCCGACCCGCGCGGCAAGCTCGCACTCAAATATTTCGACCTCGTCGCGGAGATCCGCCCGAAGGCGTTCCTGTTCGAGAACGTCCCAGGTCTCCTCACCGTGAACAGGGGCGAGGATTGGAGGAGGCTCGCCGCTTACGCCCAGCAAAAAACGGGCTACCACCTCCACGTTACGCGGCTGAACGCGCAGGACCTCGGCGTGCCCCAAATCCGTGAGCGCGTGATTATGGTCGGCCTCCGGGAGAACGCCCGATTCGAGTTTCCGCGGAGCCCCACCGGCCCCGGGGCGGACGCAGTCATCTCCGCGCTAACCGCAAGGGGGGGCGGGCTCCCCAGCTCATGGGCCCTGCAGGCCGTCGACGGCCTGCCGAACCACAGCGTACGCGAGCACGGCCCGCGGGTGCGTGAGCGCTACCGCTGGGTCGAGCCCGGGGGCCGCGACCGGACCGACCACACCGACCGGATCGACCCTGACCGCCCATCCGGCACCGTCCTCGTCGGTTCCGGTGGCGGCGGCGGACGCCCGCATATCCACCCGCACGAACCGCGCGTGATCACCGTCCGGGAGGCCGCCCGGCTCCAGAGCTTCCCCGACTGGTACGCCTTCCGCGGGACTTCGACCGCCCAATACCGGCAGGTGGGAAACGCGGTTCCCCCCCTCTTGGCGTACGAGGTTGGCAGGAAGATCCGCGAAGCGATCGAGCGCTTCGGCTGAGGAGACCTTGTTTCCCGATCCACCCTACCCCGGGTTCACATGGCGCATTACCCACCACATGGGCCGCGTTACGCCCGCTCACCTTTACCACACCTTGTGGGCGGCCAACCGGTTCTCGGGCGACGCCGACCCCGCCGCGCGGATCAACGATTATCTGATCGCCAACCGGCAGTGGACGCCCAACATCCGGGAGGACAGCGGCCAGCCCGACGCGTGGCGCGACTACCAGCAGAGCCTCAGCGAACTCGGGCTGATCTATTCCCTCACGGCCACCCGGGCGATTACCCTGACGCCGCTCGGCATGGCGTTCCTCGACGGATCAATGGGCTTCTCCGAGACGATGACCCTCCAGGCGTTGCGGTTCCAGTATCCGAACGGGCACCACGTTGCGCTGGGCGCCGCGGGCGGCACCGGCGGCGGCCGCGAGGGCGGCACCCTCGCCACCGTGCAATGGCTTGCGGGGGTCCGGCTGCGCCCGGCGGCCCTTGTGTGGAGCGTCATCCGGAGGCTCGGCGACATCGGGTCCGTCCCCGAGCTTTCCGTCGCAGACCTCCAGTGCTACCTGATGCGCTGTGCGACCAACGGGGAGGCGGCGGCGTGTGCGCAGGCGATCGAAACCGGGCGAACCAGCGGGCCCGGCCTCCCGCCCGCGGGGAACCTCCGCAACGCGCAGGATTGGGCCAAGTTCCTCGGTGGCACGCTGATCTTCTCCCGCGACCCGGGCCGGCCGACGCGCCTGACGCTGAGCGACTTCGGCCGCGCCCACGCTGAGGAGATTGACGGGATCTGCGCCGCTCTGGCCGCCCCGGGAAGCTTCTGGGAGCCCGGGGGGATGGCCACCGAGGATCGCCTGCGCTGGTATTCGGAATTCGGCGGCATAGACCTCAGCATCCCTGCGCTGCCTGACCCCACCACCGCGGCGGAGGATACGCGGACAGAATTCGTCGGCGGCCCAGAAGAGGACGATCTCCGCGGCGGCGCGCCGCCCGGCAGCCCCGGCGGCGCGGTCCGGCTCCGCCCGTTCGGCGCTGGCGAGCTCCCAACGCCCCCGCCGGGCGGCGCGACAATCCAATCCGTGTACCGCGCGGATCTGGCCACCAGCGCCCACCGCCTCCACGACGAGATGGTTCTGCTGATCGCGCAAACCTGCAGCGCGAAGGGCGCCCGCGTATTCGACGATCCGAGCTCCGTCGACCTGCTCATCGCACACCGCCAGGTTGAGTTCCTCGTCGAGGTGAAGAGCGTCACTCAGCGGAACCTCGCGCCAAGGCTGCGGTACGCGCTGGGGCAGGCGCTCCACTACGACTGGCTGCGCGCGAGGGAGTCCGATTCACCCCGCAGGATCGTCATCGCGCTCGCGGCGCGGATCAATGCAGACTCGTGGCCGGTCGACTTCCTGAACGCCCATCTCGGTGTTGACCTTCTGGGCCTCGAATCCGGCAGGCTGCGCGTCCACTCCCGCTCCCCGGAGTCCCTCGAACTATTTGGTTGACGGTGGGTGCGCGGCCGGTACCATCGCCGCGCCGGGCGCCGCTGCGCGACGCCAGCCCCCAAGGCGAACGGGCGCGTGGCCTCGCCGCACCCACCCTGCGCCGCCGCCGGGCGCCCCCGCGCCGTGTTGCTGGAGGGAAATCTGCATGGCCCAGATCGCCAGCGGGCGCATGTACATGGAGGCGCGAAAATTACCCGTGTCGTTCCAGGCCTCCGGCGTCCGGAACCAATACCCCCGGCTGTACACCACGTTGTAGATGCCCTTGGCCGTGGCGAACGCCCGCCGCGGCATGCCTTCCGAGAGGTAAAACGACGCCAGCCCGAAGGTGACGCCCGTCCACACTTCCTGAATCTGTTCGTTGCTGTGCAGCAACTGTCCATCGGGTTCGATGCCATTCACCGCGCCCATCTGGCCATGCTCGAAATCCATGACGTTCAGCCGGAAGATCGTGCGCAGGGTTTTCTTCACCTCCGCCGGCGGCACGATCGCTCCCAGACCGGTGATGTCGGCATACCATTGCCCGCACAATTGGTCCGCCATCACGTTGTTCTTGTAGGGGCTGCCGGTATCGAAGTTGAAATACCGCCCATTCCACAACAGCCGCTCATAATTTCTCTGCCCGGTCCGAAACCAGCGCTCGAATTTCGCCGCCGCAGCCCGGTGGCCCAGCGCATCGCCCATCTTGACCGCGGCCTTCAACGCCGCCAGCCACAGTCCTCCGCAGTAGGCGCTGACGCCGCGCATCGGCCAGACATCGTAGGTCTGGTCTGGAACGCCGCTGTTTTCCGGCAAATCGAGGTGTTGCGTGTCGAACCGCTTCAGGTAATCAAGCGCCAGCACCACCGAAGGCCAGTTGTAGGCCAAGAACCGGCGGTCCTTTTTTCCGGTCAGATAATAGTCTCGCCAGACCAGCAGCACATATTTTGTGTTCAGGTCTTTCCAGATGTTTACGTTCTGCCAGTCGTAATTGTTGAAGGCGATCAGCGGATCCTCGTCCGGCGCGCCCAGGTCGTGCGGCACCGCGCCCCGCAGCTTTCGCGGCGCCAACTTCTGCGACCACTGCACCCTGCGCACCGTCGTCAGGTTTTGCTTCACGCTGTCGGCGAATGTGTCCATGACCGCCTTGTCCAGCCTTGGCCACCAATACACCAACGCCATCGAGCCGTAAAACCTGACGTCCAGCGTGGAGTAGAAGGGATAGTCGAAGCACTCCATATAGGTGAATTGGCCCACGTTGCGCGCCCGCGCGGCGCTGGGGAGCGGAGGCGGAGCCCCGGGCCGTGCCGGATGGCTGCCGTTGGTCCACAGCGTACCGCCGTCGGCCAGGTCGTACATCTCGTTGAACAACATGCCGCGGTACCAGGCCGGCGTGGAATGATCGGCGATGTACGGCGCCTGCCAGCGGTCAATCGCCGCGCTCCATTGCGCGTCGTGCCGCAAGCCGTCGGCCGCGATGCGCCAGGCATTTTGCCCGCTGGCGCCAAAGAAGGCCGTGTACCGCCGGAACCATTGCGTGCCGTCGCCAAACTGCGCCCGCGGCAAATCCCACGCCAGCACCATCGGGATCACCCGCGTTTCGCCCGGCGCCAAGGTCACCGTTGCCGCCAGCGCTCCGGCCAGCGCCTCGCCGCTGGAGGTCCAGTTCGGCCCGCCATTATCCAGGGCCCCCGTGCGGGAAAAGCTTCGCCAAATCACCCCGCCGTTTCCATCCGCCAAAAACGTCGCGTGCGTGCTGATTTTGACCCCCGGCAAGTCCAGGGAGGCGATGGCGTACTCGCCATCCCAGTCCTGGGTGACCGGTCCGAAGCGCCGCCGGTTGAAAACCACCCCCACCATCCGCCCCGCGGGCGTCATTTGGCTGCGCACCGTGTCATAGTCGTCGGTCGAGTTCTGGTCCAAGTCGTGCGAGAAGTTGCGGAACCAGCCGACCATGTTGGTCCAGGAAAACAGGATGCCCACCTTCACCGGCTGGCTGGTGGGGTTGTGCAGGGTCCAGTTGTACAGCGCCACCGGGTAGCTCGTCTGCCGGTAGTTGTTGGGCAGGATGGGCGAGAATTGCTCCACCGTCGCCTGGATCGGCAGTTGGGCGTTGCGGTACACGAACCAAGACTTGGGATAGAGCGCGTGGTAATCGCCGCCGCCGACCGGGTAGCGCCAATTCCAGCTTTTCAACACTTGCGGCTGGCCGGTCCATAGCGCCTGCGCATAGCGCTTGCCGCCGGCGGTCTGGGTGAAGATGGCGAATTGATTGGACGGAATATTGCCGTATTTGTGCGCCCCGATCTTGAGGTGATAACGCACGAAATCCCCGCTGTAGCTGCGGCCGATCGTTCCCGCCCCAAAGCCCCCCACCGGCGCCCCGTTGAAGTAGCCGTCGTCAATCATCGGATGGTCCTTGGCGTGGCCGGGATCGGCCGGCGGCACGCCGATGCCGCGCTGCCAGCCGATGTCTGGAATCTTGGCCGGCGCATCCTGCGCCCGCGCCGCGGGCGCCGCGGTCATCATCATCGCTAGCATCAACAGCAGGGAAGAGCAGTTCGCCAGTTTGCGCATCATCGTCGGTCCTTCTACGGGATCACGTGTTTTCCTGAAATGTCCGCCGGGCTGGGCAGTTTAGGGCTGCGCCCTGCCGGCGCGGATCTATGGCCCATGTCCGCCCGGCGCGGAGTGGGCATGAATGTTCACAGCCGCCGCGTTGGCTTTCCGAACGGTGGCCACGAATTGGGCATACGGCTGATCGTGGATGTTGACGAGTCCGTAATTGGAGTTCTCGCCGTCGAACCGCCCCTGCGGCGGCTCATCGGCCCATTCGAACCAGTGATAGCCGATCGCTTGCGGCAGGCTCTCCAAGTCGCTGACAAAGGCGCGGTAGGCCGCTCCGCGCGCCGCTTCATTCGCGACCTTGGGCCCCGCGCCGCGGGTGTTTGGCAGCCCGGAGTCTTGCGCGCGAAAGGCGAATTCGGTCACGAGGATCGGCTTGCCCGTGAGGCGGTATAGTTTTTGCACGATGGGCCGCGGATTGCGCGCGTAGATGTTGACCGAAACCACGTCGGCGATCCGCGCCGCCTCGGCTACGGCGTCCGGCACGGGCAAGGAAAAGCGCGCGCCCAAATACAAATGATTGGGATCGGCCTGGTGGATGGCGCTGGCGCAGACCTGAAAATACCGCGTCGCCACCCGCGCCAAAAACCGGGCGGCGTCTTGGCGGTACGCCGGCGTTTTTCCCGCCTGGCGGATGTAGTCGAAATCCTTGGGTTTGTGGATATCCCAGGCGCGCACCAGCGCTGAAACGTTATCGCGATAGCGCTCGCGCAGAAATTCCGTGGCATGCTGATGCCCCGGTGAACTGAGCGGCATCGCCAGGTACATCATCAACATGCTTTGCTTGCCCCGCCAATCCGCGCCCCAGCGCAGCTCGTTGTCGCTGAAATACCCAATCAAATTGTGGTCGCCGGTGCGCGGAATGCCGGCCTGGTCGGCCACCTCCCGCGCCACCTTGGGAAACTCCGGCGAAAACACGTCCACCGGCTTGCCCTTCCGCCAATTCGCGCCGGCCCGCGCGGCGATGTTCAGGATCATCACGTAGGGCACGTGATAATTCCACAACCGCGGGTCCGACCACGCGCCGATGGTGTTGAACCCCCACCGCTCCAGCCGGCCCAAGGTGCCCAGGTCCCAGCCCATTTCGCTGGGATATTCCCGCTTCACTGCCGTCAGGTAGGGCGACGGCCCGCCGCCCTTCAACCGATCACCGTAGTAGCTGATGTGATCCACCCCAATGGACAAGGTGCGCCGGCCCTGGGGGTTCACAAGCCACCAGATGCCATCGCGGTTTTCCGTGTGGAAAAAGCCCTCTTGCGCCCAAACCCGCAGCGGCAGGAGGCACGCCAGCGCCAAAATGCAAAGCCCGGCCCTCATGGCGCCCCGATTGTACCTCAGACTTGTTGGCCGCGACTCGCGGGTGCGCCGGCTGTCCGCCCGGCGCGGAGGCCAATCGCGCCGCCCTCCGGCGGCGGAAACCGCCAGCCGGTCCCGCGGCTGCCGCCAAGACCTGGGAGCGCCGGCATCCTCCCGGCGTGCTCGCCCTCTCCCCGCGTGCCGCGCCTTACGGCTAAGTTCCGCCCGCTCCGTCGCGGTATACTCGCCCTCGATGCTCCGACGTTGCTCCCTTCCCGCCGCGCTGGCCCTTTGCGTCCTGCTCGCCGGCTGCGCCCGAGCCCGCCCGGTTCCCCAGCTTCGCGTGCGCACCAGCGCCCGCCATTACATGGCCGGCCAGCAGTTTCTGATCGAAGTCACCAGCAGCGCCCCGCTGCCCGCCAGTGACAGCATCGTGGTGCGCCTGGTCCTGGCCCACGGTAAGGCTCTCTGGCGCCAGCGTTTGCCGGTTTCCAAGGCCGGGTTTTGGCGCCTCGACGGATTCCTCCCCAAGCCGGGCGCCTATCGCCTCACCGCAATCATTCCCGGCGCCGACACCGGCGCCGCCGCGCTCGATCTTCTCGCCGTCGCTCCCCCGCCGCCCTATTACGGCGGCGTCCTTTCCGTGGCTGCGTACGGCTTCCCGCGCGACCTAGCCGGGGCTCTCCGCAGGCATGGCTTCGCCCTGCGCAACGGTCTCGGGCCCGCCCATCCCCGCCTTATCGCCATCGCCGAGCCGAAATTGCCCGGCGATCGCATCGCCGCCCGCTACCGCCGCATTTGGGCCGCCGTCGCCGATGGCGCCAATCTCCTGCTGCTCAGCCCCCCGGCTCCGGACATGGCGCCCTATTGGCCCTTCCGGGTCCATCTGGTCAACTATTCGCCGGCCTGCGGCGCCGCCTTTCCTGGCGCTCTGCCCGAACTGCACGCGGGTCTGCCTCCCGCTGCTTCCCAGGTGCTCCGCCCCGACTTTGCCTACGATTTGTCTCAGGAGCGGGACATCAACCTGCTGGCGCCGGATCTCCGCCTGTTGGTCCGCGCACCGGGCGGCGCCGGGTACGCTGGTTGCCACGCCTGGTTTCGTTTTCGTTTCGGCCGCGGGCTGGTCACGGTTTCTTCGGTGCCGGTCATCGCCCATGCCGCCGACGCCTTCACCCAGCGCTATGTCATGAATTTGTTGAAATTGGCGGCACTCAAGCCCCGCCGCGGCCGCCCTGCCTATGGCCTCGCCGCCGCCTTCCGGCGCCACCTCGCGCAGTTGCGCTAACTCGCGGCTCCTCGCCAGCGCCTGGAGGCCGTCCGGCGGCCGTTGCCGGTCCCCGCAGCTCATGCGCCACGAGCGGCGGCGAACAAAGAGCAGATGGGCGTGCCAGCGCCCCGGCACGCCCCCGCCCCGCGCACTGCGTGGTCGGTTCCAATCGCCGCCGCTCCCGCCGGCGCTAGCTGGCCGCTTCCTCGGCGCCTACCTCGCCCCAGCCGCCCGCCACGTCCTCCGCCGCCGGATGGTAGCCGTGCTCGCCGTGCAGCGCCAAATCCAGCCCTTGCGCCTCGTGATCGGGGCTGACGCGCAGTCCCAGCACATGGTCCACCGCCCACAGCAGCACGAACGTCCCGGCGCCGGACAAACCCCACGCGACGCCCACCGCCGCCAGTTGATGCCCGACCTGCGTCCAGCGTCCGTCCACGGCTCCGACCGCGCGTCCGGCGCCGAAAATCGGGTTCACCGCCGCCGTGGCGAACACGCCGGTCAGGATCGCTCCCAGCGTTCCCCCCGCGCCATGCACGCCAAAAGCGTCCAGCGCGTCGTCATAGCCGAAGAAGTGCTTGACGCCGGTGACCATGCCATAGCAGACCAGCCCCGCTGCCGCACCGATCAACAGCGCCGCCATCGGCGTCACGAAGCCGCAGGCCGGCGTGATCGCCACCAGCCCCGCCACCGCCCCGCTGATTGCGCCCAGCGCCGTCGGCCGACCGGTCCGCGCCCATTCAATCGCGCTCCAGCTCAGCACGCCCGCGGAGGCGCCCAACTGCGTGGTCAGAAATGCCGTCGAAGCCAGAGCGCCCGAGGTCAGCGCGCTGCCGGCATTGAAGCCGAACCACCCCACCCACAGCAGGCAGGCTCCGGTCACCGACAGCACCAAGTTGTGCGGCTCCATCTTGTCTTCGCCATATCCCAGCCGCCGCCCTAAATATAGCGCGCACACCAGGGCGGAAACGCCGCTGGTAACGTGCACCACCGTCCCGCCGGCGAAATCCAGCACCGGCATCCGCCCCGAGACGGCGTTGAACAGTCCCCCCTGACCCCACACCATGTGCGCCATCGGTGCATACACGGCCAATGACCACACGCCCAAAAACACCATCATCGAGCTGAACTTCATCCGTTCGGCGAAGGCGCCGGTGATCAGCGCCGGCGTGATGATGGCGAACATGAGCTGGAACAGCGCGTAGGAACTCTGCGGGATGGTTGGCGCGTACGCCAGGTTAGGCGCCGCGCCGACTCCGTGCAGGCCCAAAAACTGCAGTCCCCCCAAGAACCACCCACCGTGCGCGAAGCACAGGCTGTAGCCCACGACCGCCCATAGCACGCTGATCAGCGCCATCAGACTGAAACTTTGCATCAGCACGGACAACACGTTCTTGCGCCGCACCAAGCCGCCGTAGAACAGCGCCAGGCCGGGCCCGGTCATCAGCAGCACCAGCGCCGTGCACGTCAGCAGCCACGCATTGTCCGCCCCGGAAATCGCGACGGGCACGGCTCCCGCCAATAGGTCCAACCTCATGCCGCTCACTATCGCCCGCTGCCCGCCGCCATGGCCAATGGGAAGTTTTTATGCCCCCAATAACTCCTGCCATGGCCGCGTTTGCGATTCGCGGCGTCCTCAGCTAAACGACTGATGGGCCATGTGTTGGATGGCGTCAATTGGCACGCGGCTCAGCCTCGGCGGGGCCGCCAAAGGGTAACCAAACCCACGCCGCACGGCCCCAGTCGCTGATGTTCGCACCCACCGCCCGCCATTAGCCGCACCCAGCGGGGCGGCGGTCCGTGAGTTTGCCGCCAGGCCGGGTGACGGCGAGATTCAGAGAGCCGGAGGCCGGCGGCTGCGCCGCTGCCGGGCCTATGCCGGTCGCCGGCGACCACGCGCCAGCCTCCAACCGCGCCCAGCAAGCGGCGCTGCCCGCCGCCTGCCCGAGCGGTTACCGTAAAGGTAGATGGGTTCCGCGCTTCACGTCGCCGCCGATGCGGCCGCCGCGCCCGCCGCCGCCGCATCGCTTGGCGGCGCGGCGTTCTCTCCCGCTGACATTCAATCCGGCGAGACCCCCATGCAAGCCTGGGCCCGCTGCCTGCGTCGGCAAAACCCCGCCGCGGTCATCGTCCACGATCCCGGCCCGCTGCCTCCCGAAGCCCTCTGGCAGTTGCGCGAGCGCGAAATTCCCTACGCCCTCGCCCTCACCGATTTTCTGCAAATCTGCCCGATCCGCCGGCTATGGCGCCGCCGCGGCGAAATCTGTTCCGGCCCCAGCCGCAATGGACTGAAATGCGCCCTCTGCGCCGCACCCGGCAAGCTGGATTGGCCGCTGGTGCTGCCCCAATTCCGCCAACGCCCAGCACAATGGCAGGCCGCCATGGCCGGCGCCGAGGTTCTGCTGGCGCCCACCCGTTTTCTCCGCGACGCTTGGCTGGACCACGGCGCTCCGGCCGACCGGCTGATCGTCCTGCCCCCGCTAGCCTCGACCTATCTCCCACCACCGCCGCCCATTCTGCCGCCGCGGGCGCCGCGTTCCATCCTTTATGCCGGCGGTTGGGATGAGGCCAATGGCGTCGGGCTCTTGGCCGAGGCGGTGCGCCAGCTCGAGTCCCCGGTCCGCCTTCTCGCCACCGGTGCGATGGATCCCGCCGCTCAGGACCGCTTCCGCGCCGCGTTCCCGCCGCCGCACCAAGTGGAGTTTCCCGGAGCCCTGGACCGAGATGCCCTACATCTGTGCCTCCGCGCCGCCGCCGCAGCCGTTTTACCCTCCCGCTGGCAGGAGGCTTATGGCCCGTTGCTCGACGCCGCGCAATGGTCGGGCGCCGTCCCCGTGGCCACCGCGATCGGCGCGATGCCGGAGCGGCTGGTTCACGGCCTCAACGGGCTGCTCGCCGACCCCGAGGATCCGCTCTCGCTGGCGGAGGCGCTGCAATCCGCCTTCTCTTCCGCCTGGGATGCGGTCGCGGCTTGCCGCCATCGGGAAGCCGAAGCCGCCGCCACGCTCGCCGCTTGGCGGGCCCTTGCCGCCGCTCTGCCGGCCCGCGAACCTACCCTAGCCCTGCGCCTGGGTTATGCGCCTATGCTCGCCGCCGCCCAGGATGCCTTCGGCCTGGGTGCCGCGCAAGCGGGGCAGAATCTACGCACGGCCTTGGAGATGCCGGAGATGGACAGCATCGAACCCTCCGAGCAGGCATTTCTTCAGACGGTTCCCTTGCTCGGCCGCATTCGCCGCGTGCACCTCAACCATGCCCTGGCGTGTTTGCACCAGGGCGGCTTCCGCCGCGTCTTGGTCCTCTCGGCCGGTCTGGGCGACGCCGCCGCCTGGTTTGAGGAATGGGGTTTGGTTGCCCGCGCCTTGCCCGGCGATGGCATGGGCGGCGAACCGCCGTCACCGCCGCTAGCGCGTCTCGGAGCTCATCTCGGCCTTCGCTCGCCAGAGCCGGATTTCGCTCCCGAAGCACTTTTCCTGGAAGCCCCGGCCGATGTCGCCGCCCTGCGCCGGCGTTTTCCTACCACCGCCGCCGTTCTTACCGACACTCCCGCCGGCCTGGAAATCAGCGACTAGGTCCAGCGAGGTCGGCGATCTTAGAACGCGGATCGCGGCGACGCGAGGCTCCCCGTCCGCCAACTCCCGCCGCGCAGCTACTGTCAGGCCGGCACCCTACGCTGGGTTTTCCGCCGGCGCGCTAATCCCCGCCCATTTTTCCAGCAGGGTCAGCGTCGCCGCATAATCCGCGTTACCCAGATCCTCGTCCGCCGCCACCGCATACACCTCTTCGACGGTTTCCAGCGCCGGCAGCTTCACGCGCAGCTCGCGCGCGTACTCCAGCATCAGGCGGATGTCCTTCAGCATCAGATGCAGGGGAAAGTTCGGGCTGAAGTCCCGCCGCTCCAAGAACGGCCCCTTGTACTCGCTCACGCCGGAGCGCAGCATGGTGGCGCCGATAATTTCCAGCATTTGCCGCATGCTCACGCCCGCCTTCTGGGCCAGCACCAAGCCTTCCGCCAGTCCCTCGAAGATCAAGGCGATGTTCAGGTTCATCGCCAGCTTGGCGGACAGCCCCATGCCGAGGCCGCCGACGTGGATCACGCGCTGGCCCATCACCTGAAACAGCGGCTCCAGCTTTTCCACCGCGGCGTTATCTCCCCCCACGATGAACACCAGCTTGCCTTCCTCCGCTCCCAGCTTGGAGCCGGTCACGGGGCAATCCACCCAGTCCCCGCCCCGCTCGCGAATGCGCTTGGCCAGCGCGCGGCTGGCGGTGGGTGAAATCGTGCTCGAATCCGCCACCAGCAGCCCCGGCCGCGCCACCCCCAAAATGCCGTCCTCGGCCAGCACCACCCGTTCCACCGCTGCGGTGTCGCTGACGCAGATCCAAACGATCTGGCTGTCGGCGGCCGCTTCCGCCGGCGAAACCGCTATCCGTCCGCCCACCGCGTCCTGAATCCGCTGTGCCTTTTCCGCGCTGCGGTTCCAAATGGTGACCTCACGGCCGGCCTTGATCAGATTACTGGCCATGGGACCACCCATGATCCCAGTTCCCAAGAATGCAACTTTCATGAGTTCGCTGTGCTAACGCCGCCCTTCTAAGCTACCATTCCAGGCTGGCGACGGAAGCAAAATTGCACTCTTGCGGGTTCCGCGAACGCAGCGCAGCCACGCGCGTGCACCCTTCCGGCGCAGCGTTCCCAGCTCGAAATGACGGGCGGCGAGCGGCGGAATCCGGCCCGGCGGTTTCCAGGCGTTCGTCTCAGTGCCGCCCGTGCTGGTCCTGATTCGGCCGCCCCGGCGGAGTGGCTGGCCGCAGCAGCCACGGCGCATAGGTGATGTCGCCGCCGCTCACGGTGGAGCAGCCGTGCGCGCCGGGACCGGCCGGGCAGCCCCAGTAGTTCTGCGCAGCCGCGATGGCGCCGGTGCACATCGTGGCTCCGTCGAGCGTGCCAACGTCGGCCACGCCGGTCTGGCCTCCGAGCAGGTTATTCAGGTGCACGCCGACCAACGCCGGCGTATCGACCGCCATGTCCACCGCTTCATCCCGGATGGTGTTGCGGGCGATCACCGTGCCCATCACCGGCGATCCGCCCCCGCCGCTGTTGATGTTGATGCCCACCGGTCCCGGCGTGGCCGTGTCCGCCTGGTCGGCCAGGTTGCCGGCGAGGTGGGCCAATCGAGGTGCAAATGGAGGGTAGGAGCGGCGGGCGGGGTCATTTCCCGTTGCAAGGGTTCGAGGGCCCGGCGGTGTGGGCCAAACGCGTGCGCGGCGAGAAGCCCGCGGCCCGCCAAGGATGCGAAAAGATCAGCCTAGCTGGCGCGAGACATGGCGCCATCGAGGATCTGATGGTACTCCGCGGTCTTCTCGCCGACCGCCGCTTCCAGCCGCCGGCAGCGTTCCCGCAGCGCCTCGTTTTCATCCGCCAAGTTCACCGCCGCCAGCACCGCCACCCGCAGCGAATCAATGACCCGCGTCTGCCGCGCGATCTGCCGCATCACCGCGTCCACGCGCTCCGCCAGCCGCTGGGTTTGCGTTTCGCCGCCGGCGCCGGTCAGATGATAGGTTTGATCGTAAATCTCTACCTGCACAGTCATCGGACCTCCTTTGTGCACCCCCTGGCGGCCCGGTCAACCCTCCCAGGGCCGGGCGCGCGGCGCCCAAACGGCACTATTCCGCCGGCAGCGCCTCGATCTGCTGAATCAATTTCTCCACCCGCCGCCGCACCTCTTCCCGCTCCTTGCGCAGCCCCACCAATTCTTTCTCCAGCACGGCATAGTCGCGCTTGAGTTCGCCGTATTTGGCCTGCGCCTGCTCGGCCTTCGCCTCGGCTTCCTGGCGAGCGGACTGGGCCTGGCGGAGCGCAGCGGTAATGCCGTGGATTTTTTCCTCCAGGCGGAAAAAGTCGGCGAGGCCATCGGCCACGAGGGTGGGTTGGGGAGTGGACTGCGGTTCAGCGGGCATAACGTCTGACGGGCACGGCAAATTTCGATTTTTAGTTTGCTCCCGTCGCGATGTCCGTGGCCAGCAAAAACTTACCTTAGAACGGCATCCCGCCCGCCGCGGCGGGCGTCCGGCATGGGGCGTCCCAATGCAGCGGTCACTGCGCCGAGCCACCAAGCTGGCGCGCTAGGTGCTTGCCGCGAACCGCGGCGGGCAACGCGGAGTGGCGCAGCGGCGCTGCCGCGCCGGCGATGCGCCAGCGTCCGCGCCCGCCCGATAGCAGCATGACCACAGGGCCCCGCCGGCCGGAGACGGCCGCGCTCTCCAGGTCATAAAACCGCAGCGGCCGCTCGACCGCCTTCTGGATGCCGATCCGCCGGGTCACGGCGATCCGCCGCGGCGCCGGTCCGGCGGCAAGCCACAGGCCGCCTGGCGCGGTTAGGTCCGCACCATCCCAATCTCGCCCAATCGCCAGCGCGCGGCAAAGACGGCCCGGTCCGGAGAGCAGCCGGCGCTCATCGCGAGCCGGCGCCCGCGCTTGCAGCCAGCGCAACACCGGCGGCGCCGGAAGCCACGGCTCCAGCCCGCGGATGAGCACACAGCCCGCTTGCCCGGCCGGTTGCGTGCTGACGTTGAGGCATTGGTGCAGTCCGTAGCTAGTGTAGACGTAGGCATGCCCCGGCGGCCCGAACAGCGTGGCGTTGCGCCGAGTCTTGCCGCGAAAGGCGTGCGCCGCCGGGTCGTGTTGTCCTAGGTAGGCCTCGACCTCGACGATCCGTCCCACAATCCGCCGGCCGCCGGTCTGGCGCACCACGAGCTGCCCGAGCAGGTCCGGCGCCACCCGCTCCGTCGCGCGGCGGAAAAACGCCCGGCCGAGGGGACGGGACGGGCCGATGCGCGCAGCGCTCACAACGCCAAACCGCGCAGGTAGGCGCGGAACTCGCTGCCCAGGTCCTCCCGTTTCAGCGCCAGCTCCACGGTAGCCTGCAAGAAGCCGAGCTTGTCGCCGGTGTCATGCCTGCGCCCCTCGAAGCGCAGCGCGTACAGTGGTTCCTTCGCCGCCAGGGCGCGCAGCGCATCGGTGAGCTGAATCTCCCCGCCGCGGCCGCGCGGCGTTTGCTCCAGCAGGCGGAAAATCGTCGGCGTCAGCAAATACCGCCCCACCACCGCCAAATCGGATGGCGCCTCGGCCGCCGGCGGCTTCTCCACCAAGTTGGCCACCCGGCAGACGCGCCCGCCCCAGCGCGTCTCCGCCGCCTCCGCCGGCTGCACCACGCCATAGCTGGAGATCGCCGCCCGCGGCACCTGCTGTACCGCGATCACCGAGGCGCCGGTTTGCTCATAGATCGCCAGCATCTGGCGCAGCGCCGGTTCCTCGGCGTCAATCACGTCGTCGGCCAAAAGCACCGCGAACGGCTCGTTGCCGACCAAATCCTTGGCCATCAGCACCGCGTGACCCAGACCCAGCGCCTCCTTTTGCCGAATGTAGGAGACATGGATCATGTCGGAGATTTCCCGCACCACCGCCAGCAAATCGGTTTTGCCTTTTTGCTCCAGAATCGTTTCCAGCTCGAAGCTGACGTCGAAGTGATCCTCGATCGAATTTTTGCCCCGGCCGGTGACGATGATGATGTTGTCCATCCCCGACGCCAGCGCTTCCTCGACGCCGTACTGAATGATCGGCTTGTCCACCAGCGCCAGCATTTCCTTGGGCTGCGCCTTGGTCGCGGGTAAAAACCGCGTGCCGAGGCCGGCGGCGGGAAATACGGCTTTGCGAATGGCGGAGACGTTCGTGCCCATGATCCTGAGGATACAGGTCCGCCGCGGTGTTCGGCGAGAGGCGTCTTGCCAGTTGTCAGACGAGGGCCCAGCGCGGCGCGGCGCCCGGGTAATGGGGGGCAGCCCGAAGCGGCGGATGGGGCGGCGCGCCTACCAGCGGATGCCGAGGGTCACGGGCAGCAGCGTCGTCGCCGTGGGATGGGTGTTGGCCCAACGGTAATCCAGCTCCAAAAATACCCGCGCGCCGCGGCCATGCGGCAATCGCGCCGTTATGCCGATCCCGCCATTGGCGCCAAAGGCATTCTCCGAGACCGACCCTAAAACGACGTTCACCGGGACGATCGCCGGGCCGAAATAGCCCCACCAAGGATCGAAGATGATGGTGCCGGCAAACGTCGGTTGCAGAAACTGCACCGTCCGCCGGTAATAGCCCACGCCGGCGCGCAGATAGCCGCCCAACTGCCCGTGGGCAAAGTTCCATACCGCCTCCGGGCTGAGCGACCACGCGTCCGCCGCCCCCGCCGGCACATGCAAACGCCGCAGCGCCGCAGCGGTCACGCCCAGGCTGTCGAACGCAAATTCGCCTTCCACGGCAAAGCTCCGCGTCAACCGGCGTCCGAGCGCCCCGGTCAGTTCCCAGCCCGTGGACAGGTGCTTGCCGACTCCGCCCACGACCGGGGCGACGCCAACACTCGCCTCGCCGGTCCAGCGCGGGCGAAACGTCTGGCACCGGCCGGGCAGCGCCGCCGCCGCCAACAACGCTACGAGCAAACAACTGCGCAGGCACGAGCTGCTGGCCATCCACGCCTCCCGCTGGGATTGGAAGCAGCAAACCGAGCTGGCGGCAAGGGCATTGGCTGCCGGCGGCAGGCCGCGAGTTCGCCGCGAGAGCGAAGTGATGCCAACCCCGTGCAAGAGGCCGGAGCGCAGCGCCGGCGGAGCGAAGCCCGCGGAATGCCCGAAGGCGACCCCCGCCCGCTCCGCTCCGCCCCGCCTATAATTTGGGCGGAGGTAAAGTGATGCCCTCGGCACCGGTTCGCCGCTTGACCGAAATGGCCAAAGCGGCCGGTTGAGCGAGCAAGCTGAGTCCAACGGTGTTGGACCAGGCGCTGCGCGGCCTTGCCCGTTCGGCGGATCCCAATTTGCTAGTCGGCTTTGAAAACGCCGACGACGCGGCGGTGTATCAACTGACGCCGGAATTGGCCCTGGTGCAAACGGCGGACTTTTTTACGCCCATCGTGGACGATCCATTTGCCTTCGGGCAGATCGCCGCGGCCAACGCCCTCAGCGACATCTACGCAATGGGCGGGCGTCCCATCACCGCCCTCAGCCTGGTCGGGTTTCCCGCCGATGCTCCGCCCGAGCTGTTGGCGGCGATTTTGGCCGGGGGCCAAAACAAATTGGATGAAGCCGGCTGCGCCTTGGCGGGCGGGCATAGCGTCCGCGACCAGGAGTTGAAGTTCGGGTTCGCCGTCACCGGCCTCATTCATCCCCAACGGATCTGGCGCAACGGCGGCGCGCTTCCCGGTGACGTTCTGGTTTTGACCAAAGCCCTGGGTACTGGGGTCATCGGCACCGCGGTGAAGCAGCAAAAAGCCCAGCCGGAGCATGCGCGCGCGGCCGCCGATTCCATGGTCCAGTTGAACCGCGCCGCCGCCGAGGCCCTCGGACCGTTGCATCCCCACGCGGTCACCGACGTCACCGGATTCGGCCTGCTCGGCCACGCCTTGGAACTGGCCCGCGCCAGCCAATGCGCCGCCGGTCAGCCCTTGCAGATCCATCTTTCCGCCGCGGCGCTGCCGCTGCTGCCCGGCGCGGAGGACTACGCCGGCAGTTTCCAGCCGCGCGGCTTGCAGGACAACCGCGCCTTTGCCGCCCCGTCCGTGGCGTTCGCTGCCGAAGTGCCCGAGGCCCGCCGCACGCTGATGTTCGATCCGCAGACCTCCGGAGGGCTGCTCGCCGCCCTGTCCGCGGCGGAAGGCCCGGCGCTGGTGGCCCAACTGCGCTCCGCCGGGTTTCCCGCCGCGCAAATCGGCGAGGTTGCGTCCGCCCCCGCCGATTCTCCCATTTGCATCCAGGTCAGCGCCTAGCCCGGTGGATAGTCCGGTGGAGGCGGCGGGAATGACCGCCGGGGGCTGCGTCCACTTTCGCTGCGCCGGCGGCGGCTCGAAGCCGGACCGATCGGCTACACTGCCCAGGTGTCCCCGCTGATCGAGATCGCCGCCCCGTCGCCCTCTCCCGCTGTGGCGGAGGCGCTGCGCCAAGCCGCCGCGGCCGGCCTCAATGTCCGGTTAGCGCCAGCCGCCGATGCGCCGCTCTCCAGCCCGGTGCGTGCCGATTATGAGCGCGTGCTGCGGGAGCGCCGCGCGGCTCGGGGTTGGGACGCCGGGGAAATCCGCCTGCGGGCGGCCGATCCGGTTTGGCGTGCGGTCGTCCGCCTACTGCGCGCGCCGGTCTCCGGCGCCGCCGCCGGTCATCCCGCCGCGCTGCTCCTCATCGCTCCGCAATCCGCCGCCCAGGCGGCTGCCGGCCTGCTGGAGCCCGCCGCGGGAATCTCCCTCGCGCCCCTGCGCCTGGCGTTTTCCGTGGACGGTGCTCCCGCCTTTGCCCTCCTGGCTGCCGCCCCAGAGGCGGCCGGCGCCGCCGCGGCCGCCCTCACCTCCGCGCGGCAGGCCATCGGGCGGGCTCTCGATCTCCGCCTCACCCCGGTCGTGGTGCACTTCTCGCATTCCGCCGACGCCCGCGCCGTCGCGGTCGAAGACACGCTGCGCGCTCACGGCGATGTGCAGGCCGTCGAGCTCTATAGCCCGTTCTTCTACGATCACGGCGTCCTGCAAGCCCCGCGGGTTTTGGCCGCCGTCCGAGAAAAAGTCCCCGCGCCGCTGATCTGGGCGCCGCAGCTCGGCGCGGCGCTTGCGGCCGCTTTGGCCACCGCTCCGCCCAGCGGTACGGTGCTCACCGCCACTTGGCTTGCCGGCGCCGAACGGACCATCGCCTGGGCCGAGCCGACCGCCTCGGCGGAAGCGCTCGCGGCCACCCTGCGCCTCCTCGCCCGCGCCGCCGCGCCGGCGGAGGGCTGAGGCGCCTGTTCCGCGCGCCGCGCCGGCCGCGCCGAGCGCGGCCGCACGCAAGTCAGAGGCGTACCCCACGTGCGGCCGTGCGCGGGGTTGGGCTTCTGCGCTGCGTGCCGTTCCTCGTGGGGTAGGGCTCCTGCCCTGCGGAGCGTCGCCCCCCGGGCGGCAGGCCTTCAACTCTGCCCCTCGCCCTGGACCCGGCCGCGCCGAGTGTGAGAAATCAGCGCGAGGAAGAGTCTCCCATTCCTAGAAACTTTTCATCTGCATGACGCAGTTAAGCGGTTTATTTTCCGTACAAACAGTACCGTACATCACTAAAAAGCATGAGAGGGCAAAGGGCGCGCAAGGGTCTGAGTTGCGGGCCCTATCGCGGACCCGCAACACGAAATGCTGCCCCTAATACTGCTGCGTCAGCGTGCCTTGCCAGTGCCCGGTCGAGTCGCCTTCGCCGACATAGGCGCGGCCCGATTGCGTGCCGGTGGTTGAGTTCGTCGCCGTCGCGATCCAGAAGTCAAGCTTCGTGCTGAACGCCAGCGTGTCGCCCGTCGGACAGCTGCTCGGCCCCGTCGGCGCGGTGCTGCCGGAGCAGGCATAGAGCGTGCCCACGGCCTCGCCGCTGGCGCTGACGGTGTAGCTTCCCGTGAGGTAGAGGCTGTTGTTCACCGCGCCGTTGATCATGGAATCCACCTGCCCGGCGAAATCGCCATTCAGCGCGGTCAGTTCGCCTTGCACGATCGCGGCCGTGGTTCCGTTCGCGCCGCCATTCATTTGCAGCGTGTACTCGCCCAGCAGCGCGTTGACGGCGAAGGGCCCGTTCTGCTGCTGCGCGATCGTGCCTTGCGCATCGCCGTTGGCGTCCATCTCCAGCAGATAGCCGCCGGTCGCCGAATACATCCACGCCGCGTAGGTCTGCGTGCCGTTGGCTGTAGTCAGCGTCAGCGTGTATTCGCCCGTGCCGGAGCCGGCGGTATAGGACGAAGTGCCGCTGACCGATTGCGCCAACGAGTTGGTCGTGCCCACCCGCTCATCCAACGTTCCGCTGGTGATGCCGCCGCTACCGTTGGCGTTGATCTGGCCGCTGGCGCTGATGCTGGCGCCGCCGGCGGACGCGCTCTGGGTTCCGGCGTTCTGGAAGACGTAGCCGCCGGTGAACGCGGCGGCGTTATAGCTGCCCGAAGTCTGCGCATCCGCCCGGCCGATGGCGAAGGCGCCGCCACCGCCATTTTCCATGATCTCGATTTGGCCGGCGCTGACCACGTAATAGACGTAGTTCACCGGCGTTCCGGCGCCCAGCGCCAGGGTCATCGCCGCCCGGCCGTTGGCGTCGGGCGTGCCGAGCGTCCCCGCAATGGCGCCGTCGGTGGTGAGCGTGCCCGAGTTGCTGTTGACGTCTTCCGTTCCCGTCAATGCTGCGCTCGCAGCGTTCAGCAAGCCGATTTCATGCGGCAGGGAGAAGACGTAGTTGCCGCTCGGCTGGGCGGTGCTGCTCTGCACCCACACGCTGCCGGTGACCGAGGCATTCGAGTCCTGTTCGATCAGCCGCCCGTTGCCGTTCGCGTCTAGGGTGAGCGCGAATACGAGGTTCGCCCCTTCCGGGGAAGCGGAGAAATCCAATCCGGCCCGACCGTCCGCCAGCACGCTATAGGTACCCGTCAATGCGCCGGACGCTGACGTTGCGGCAACGCAGGTGCTGCCGCAGAGATCTTCCTCGCCGCTGATACCGCCGCTGCCATTGGCGCTGAACTCGCCAATGCCGGTGATTTGCTGCCCAGATCCGTCCGTGCCCTGGACCACGAAGACGTAGTTTCCGTCGAGGCTGGCCTTGCTCCAGCCGTCGGTTACGGAGACGTTAGCGACGGCGTTGCTGTCGGCTTGCGCCACCGCGGTCACGGTCACGCCGCCTCCCTGCGGCAGCAGCTTGGGCGCGGTGTACAACCCGGTGCTGGTGATCGTTCCGTAGGTGCTGTTGCCGCCGGTGACGCCGTTGACTTCCCAAGTCACCGTCTGGTCGCTGTTGTTGTTCACCGTCGCCGTGAACTGTTGCGTCGCCCCCGCCACCACCGTGCTCGGGTTGGCCGGCGAGATGGTCACCGTCACGGCGGGGCTAATGGTCAATGCGTAGGGGCTGGAAACAACGCTGCCCGTGGCGCTGGTCGCGGTGATGTTCACGTTTCCACCCGTGGGCGGCGTCGCCGGAGCGGTATAGAGGCCGCTGGCGGAGATGGTTCCGTTGGTGCTGTCCCCGCCCGTGGTTCCGTTCACCTGCCAGGTGACGTTCTGGTCGGAATTGTTGTTCACCGTGGCGCTGAACTGATCCGTCAGCCCGGCGTTCACCGTGCTCGCGGCCGCGGTCACCGTCACCGTAATCGCTTGCGCCACCGTCACCGTCGCCGAGCCGCTGGCGTTGGTGTCCAGCTGCGACGTCGCGGTCACCGTGACCGCGCCGGAGGGCGGGGTCGAAGGCGCGGTGTAAAGGCCCGAAGACGAGATGGTCCCATTCGCCGTGCCGCCCACCACCGTCCAATTCACATTGGCGTTGGCCGTGTTGGCCACGGTCGCGGTGAATTGCTGCGTAAGACCGGCGTTCACCGTGGCTGTCGCCGGGCTCACGCTGACCGTGACCGCCGGCTGCACCGTCACCGTCGCCGAGCCGCTGGCGTTCGTGTCCAATTGCGAGGTCGCGGTCACGGTCACCGCGCCGGAGGGCGGGGTCGAAGGCGCGGTGTAAAGCCCCGAGGATGAAATGGTTCCATTCGCCGTGCCGCCCACCACCGTCCAGGTGACGTTGGAGTTGGCCGTGTTGGCGACAGTCGCGGTGAATTGCTGCGTCAGACCAGCGTTGACCGTCGCCGTGGCCGGGCTCACGCTAACCGTGACCGCCGGTTTCACCGTCACCGTCGCCGCGCCGGAGACGCTGGTGTCCGTCTGCGAGGTCGCGGTTACGGTGACCGCGCCGGAGGGCGGGGCTGAAGGCGCCGTGTACAGACCGCTGCTGGTGATCGTGCCGCCGCCGCTGACCGTCCAGGTCACGGCGGTATTCGTGGTGTCGGCCACCGCTGCGGTGAACTGCTGCGTCAGGCCGGCGTTGACCGCCACCGTCGCCGGACTGACCGTTACCGTGATCGCCGGTTGCACCGTCACGGTCGCCGAACCGCTGGCGCTGGGGTCCGCCTGCGAGGTCGCGGTCACGGTTACCGCGCCGGAGGGCGGCGTTGCGGGCGCCGTGTAAAGCCCCGAGGCCGAGATCGTCCCGTTCGCGCTGCCACCCACCACCGCCCAGGTCACATTGGCATTGGTCGTGTTCGCAACGGCCACGGTGAATTGCTGCGTCAGTCCGGCGTTCACGCTCGCCGTCGCCGGGCTCACCGTCACGGTGATTGCGGGTTTGACCGTTACCGTCACCGAGCCGCTGGCGCTGGTGTCGGCCTGCGAGGTCGCGGTGACGGTGACCGCGCCGGAGGGCGGGGTGGCCGGCGCGGTATACAGCCCGCCGGTGGAAATCGTGCCGCCGCCGCTGACCGTCCAGGTCACGGCGGTGTTGCTGATGTTGGCGACCGCGGCGGTGAACTGCACCGTCAGGCCGGCATTCACGGTCGCCGTCGCCGGGCTCACCGTTACGGTGACCGCGGGTGGAGGGGGATTGTTGTTCCCACCGCCCCCTCCGCCACACGCCGACAAAAAAAGCATCGCCGCCAAGGCGGCCGCCAGAACGGGCCAATCACGAAGTCGCATGGTTGTCTATCGGGGGGTCTGGCCATTTTACCCGTGTTTGGCCGAGTCAGTGACCCGAGAAAAGGGCGAGTTTTTACCTTAGAACCATCTAATCCGCCAACTCACTGTGCCCATGGCGGTTCGGCCGCGGGCGCCGGACCCGCGCCGGCGGCCGCGCCGTTTGCGAGCGCGGGTTCCGAGCGCGGGCCCGCCCACCCGGCTTCCGCGCCGCCGGTTCCTCGGGTGCGATGGGGCACACTTCCGGGCCGACAAGTCCCGAGCCGCTACCATAGCGGAATGGGGGAGGTACAGTTTTCCGCCGCCGACCGCCCGCTGCAGCGGGAGGTCCATGAATTGGGCCGCTGGCTGGGCCAGATCATCGCCGAGCGCGAGGGCCGGGAGTTTTTGGCCCTGGAGGAGCAGATCCGACGCGAATGCAAGCAACTGCGCGCCGGCGGCGCGCCAGCGGCGCAGGCCCGGCGCCGGGCCGCGCTGCTGGCCCGCCTGGCCCGCCTCACTCCCGCCCAAACCACCGCGATCGCCCGCGCGTTCACCCTCTATTTCCACCTCACCAACCTGGCCGAACAGCGCCACCGCGTGCGCCGCAAACGCGAGCATGAGGCCCGCGGTCAAGCCCAGCCCGGGTCCTTGGCGGCCACCATCGCCGCCCTGCGCCGCGCCGGCGTTTCTTCCGCCCGCCTGGGCCGCGCGCTGGACGCCCTATCGCTGGAATTGGTTCTGACCGCGCATCCCACCCAAGCGCTGCGCCGCACCGTGCTGCACCGCCTGGAGGAGATCAGCCGGCGTCTAGAACGCCTGGAGCGCGGCCAGCCGACGCCGCCGGAAAAGCACCAGCTGGAGGAGCAAATCCTGGAGCAGATCGAGGCCCTCTGGCTGACCGATCAAGTCCGCTCCGAGCGCCTCTCGGTTTTGGACGAGGCGCGCGGCACGCTGGTCTATTTCGAAGACGTCTTCTTCGCCGCTATTCCCCAGCTCCGCCGCCGCCTGATCGCGGCCTTGGCGCCGCACTATCCCCGGCTGGCCGCCCGGGTATGGCCGCTCGATGGCCCATCGGCTCCGGTGCGGTTCGGATCTTGGATCGGCGGCGATGCCGACGGGAACCCCTACGTCACGCCCGACGTCGTGCGCCGCGCGCTGGGCCTGCATCGCCATGTCGCCGCCGAGTTCTACCGCCGCCAGGTAGAGGCGTTGTTCTTCGAGTTGGGCCATACCCGCCGGGCGCTGCCGGGCCCGGGCTTCGCGGCCCTGGAAGCCCGCTTGGCCGCCTACCGGGAAGCTTTCGGCCCGCCGCCGCCTCGCTTCGCCGCCGAGCCCGCCCGGGAACTGTTGAATTACGCCCGCTTGCGCCTGATTGCCGGCCTGCCGGTCGAGCCGGCGCCCACCGCCGCGGGCGGCGGCGACGGGAACGCAACCGCCTCCACCGGGCCGACCGGCGGCGGGAACCCAGAGCGCCCCGGCGCCGCCGTGCCAGGTGCGGGCGCCAGTTGGGCGGCCGAGCCGCATGCCGCCGCTCCCGCCTATGCCAGCGCCGACGAGTTCGCCGCCGATCTCCAGGCGTTGCGCGCCGCCCTAGCCCGCGCCGCGCCGCGCGCCGCCCGGCGCGTCGAGGACCTGCTGGTGGCCCTGCGCACCTTCGGCCTGCATCTGGCGACCTTGGACCTGCGCGAGAACTCCGCCGCGCAAGACGCCACCCTGGCGGCTTGGGCTTTTCCCGCGTATGCCGATTGGGACGAGGCCGCCCGCTTGCGCGCCCTGCGCCAGTTGCTCGAGGATCCCCATCCGCCCACCGCGGAGGATGGGCGTCCCGCTCTGCTCGGCCGTCTCGCCGCCGCCGCGGCGGGGCGGCGCCACGTGCGGGATGCCGCGCAGTATTACGTCATCAGCATGACCCGCGAGGCCAGCGACATTTGGGCAGCCCTGGCCCTGCAAGCCGCCGCCGGCATGGCCCGGCTGCGCCGCGACGCTTCCGGCGCCCCGCGCCTGGAAGCCGAGCTGCATCCCGTTCCGTTGTTTGAGACCATCGCCGACCTGGACCGAGCGCCGGAGGTTCTGGCCCGCCTGTTCGCCGACCCCGCCTACGCCGCCTACCTGCGGCAGCGCGGCGGCAGGCAGTTGGTGATGATCGGCTATTCGGATTCCAACAAGGACGGCGGCTACGTCGCCGCGCATTGGCTGCTGTATCAGGCGCAGCAGCGCATGACCCGCGCCGCCCAGGCCGCGGGCGTGGAGCTGGAGTTCTTCCACGGCCGCGGCGGCACCGTCGCCCGCGGCGGCGGCCGCGCCTATGAAGCGCTTTTGGCCCTGCCCCCCGGCACGGTGCGGGGCCGCGTGCGCGTGACCGAGCAGGGCGAGGTCATCTCCGCCAAATACGCCGACCCCGAGATCGCCGGGCGGAATCTCGAACTGGCCTTTTCCGGGCTGCTTTTGGCCACCCTCGGGTTGCAGCCCGCGCAAACGCCGGCCGGCGCGCTCCGCCCCATGCGCCCGTCCACGACCGGGCCGGCGGTGCTGGCGCGGCTGTCGGCGGACTCGCTCGCCGCCTACCGCCAGTTGCTGACGCCGGAGTTATTGGCCTATTTTTGGCGCGCCACGCCCGTCGCCGAGCTGGGCCAGCTCAATCTCGGTTCCCGCCCCAGCTTTCGCGCCCGACAGCCCGATTTCCATAGCCTGCGGGCCATTCCCTGGGTTTTCGCCTGGACCCAAAACCGCGCGCTGCTGCCGGCTTGGTACGGCTTGGGTACGGCGCTGGCGGCGGAACTCGCGCGTCCCGGCGGCCGCCGCCGTTTGCAGCTCCTCTATCGCCAATGGGGCTTTTTCCGCGACCTGATGGATAACGCGGAGATGGCGCTGGCAAAAACGGATCTGCCGATCACCGGCGCCTACCAGTCCCTGGCCCCGGATCCCGCCGCCGCCGAGCGAATGGCCGCCGATTGGGAGCAGGAATTTGCCCGCGCCGTGCGCGGCGTCTTGGCCATAACCGGGGAAAAGGACTTGCTCGACCGCTCGCCGGTCCTAGCCCGGTCCATCCGCCTCCGCAACCCCTATGTGGATCCCCTCAGCCTGCTGCAAGTCGGCTTGCTCGCCCGGCAGCGCCAAGCCGCCGCAGGCGGCGGCACAGGAGACGACCGCGCGGGAAGCGGCGGCCGCGCCGGTGGGCAAGCAAGCGCCTGGGACGCCGGCAGCGAACAGGCGCTGCTGCTCACGCTCCAGGGCATCGCCGCTGGTATGCGAAATACGGGCTGAGGCCAGGGCGCGGCGGGCAAGGAATTGGCGAACTCCGGGGCCGCCGTTCCGTCCACCGAATATTCCGGTTCTGTCCAGCGGGGGCGGCCGAATGGGTTTCCCAATCTCGCCCGCGTGTCGAGCGGGACGCCCGACGCAGCCGCGCTGGGGCTTGCGCCAATTAATGTTGCCGCGAAAAACGAATTGCCCGACGGGCGGGGACGCTTGTCCCGCTTTCTCCGGGCGGTGACGACCGGCAGCGGGTAGAGGCTAGCTGTGCTTAACCAGCAGCCGCCAACTAGGCGCTTGCGGGGTGGCGATCAGGTTCAAGCGATCCAATTCCCGGACCGCCTGATCCTTGCTGCCAAACGTGGCCGCCACTTCCAACTCCGCCTGGGTTCCACCCGGCGCCGGTCGGCACACAACATATACCTCATTCATGTGCCTATTTTCCGCTTCGGCGCCGCCGCTTTCCAGCCCCACGGTCATTCAAAACTTCAATCGGCCGTATTGACGGAACTTGGCCTTGGCCGCGCTCTCCCGCCGCCAAAGGCGTTGACGCGCCGCAGGCGCGCGGGGCGGGGTCTGGAAGGCGAGCGGGCCGCAGCCAGCGGCCGCCCCGCCGGAACCGGCGCTGCCGGTATGCAGGGGCCGCTATGCTGGGGCGATGACCTCGTCGGCCGATTCCTCCACCCCGCAGCCTGCCGGTCCGGACCTCCAGCCTTTGCCTCCGCGCCCCGAGAACCCTTGTTTCGGCTGCGGCGGCGCCAATCCGCGCGGCATGCAGTTGACCTTCCAGCAGGACCATGCGCAGCGCCGCATTCGCGGCCGGTTCGTTCTCGGGCCGCCGTACCAAGGCAGCGGCGGCATGGCCCACGGCGGCATCATCGCCGTGCTGGTGGATGAGGCCATGGGCAAGCTGGCGCGCTTTGAACAGGCGCGCGCCGTCACCGCCGAACTGCGGATCGAGTATCTCCGCCCCACGCCCGTTGACGCCGAGATCGTGGTCGAAGCCGAAGCGGTGGAGCGCCAGGGCCGCAATCTTTTCCAGCGCGCGGAGATCCGTTCCGCTGCGGGCGAGGTTCTGGTCCGGGCACAAGGCCGGTTCGTGGTCATCGCGCCCGCGGCTTAACGCGGCCGGGGCGACGCGGCGGCGCCGCCGGGCATCTGGATGGCGCGTGGCAAAATCGGCGGCGGCGGTGCTGGTGGTCTGGTTCTCGCTCGCCCCCTGGGCGCAGGCGCCCGCCGCCTGCGGGCCGCGGACCGCCGGCGTCGCGCCCACCCGGCACGCGCCGCGGGCCGCACCGCTTCGCTCCATGCCCGCTTTAGCGCGGCGCTTTCCCGCGCCGCGCGCGGAGCGCGGGCGAGAACGCGAGTTCTCTCCGCTCCCGGCGATATCGCGACATCCGGAGCCTCGGTCTGCGGGCTGGGTCCGCCCCGCTCCGAGCAGCGGCGCTCAGGATGGAGCGGCGCTCCCCCGGGTTGCGCCGTTCGGGCAGCCGCCGTCCGCTCCGCTCCGCACCGCCCCGATCCCCACGTTGTCCCGCCTTTGGCATGGTACGCTCCGCCTGCCCGCCGCCGCCGTCAAGCACTGGAAGCCTACCGCCGCGGTGGTGTTGACCACTGCCGCCCTGATTGCCTTCGTGGACCGTCCGGTTGCGTCGCACATTACCAACTACGACGGCGAGCATGATTCGAAAAACCTCTCTAACGACCTGCTGCTCATCGCCGAGCCCGCGGAAGCCGTCACCGACAGCCTGCTGCTGCGGCGCGAACACAATGCGTGGCGCACCCTGGTGATGGGCGCGTTCACGATCGGATACGCCACCGCGGCGATGGAAGCCATGAAGCTGGCCGCCGGACGCGAACGCCCCTACCTTCCCGGCGACAGTGACGGCGCCTTCATCGCGGGCGGGAACAGTTTTCCCTCCGGCCACGCCATGGCCTTCTTTACCGTGGCCTCCTTTCTCGCCTATCGTTATCCCCGCCAAAAGTGGGTGGCGCGGGTTGGCTACGGATTGGCCACGGCGGTCGCCATCCTTCGCGTCACCGCCAAGGAGCATTTTCCCGCGGACGTGTTTTTCGGCGGCGTGATGGGATTCCTGGTCGGCCGTTGCGCCATAGCCTGCCGTTGACCGGGACCGTGCCGCCGCCGCGGCGCGCCGGCGGCCCCGCGGGTTTCCTCCGGGCGCGGCGCCCGGGCGCGCGGAGATGGCGCTGGCGGACGGCAACGCACGGTTGTATGGCCGCAAGCGTGCGTAGGCTGCTTGGACTGCGTACCGCGAGCGTTTCCGGATGGCGCGCTGACCGCGGCTCGGCTACTCTGACGGAAATGCACCAATCGGGTTCGGCGCCAGGCGGTTGCGGCGCTTCGGAAGACCATTTGTACCGCTCCGCCCCAGGCGCGAACCGCCGCGCCGCCGCGCGGCTCCCCGGGGTTCGCCGCAGCCATCTCGCCGCCGCCCTGCTGATAACGTTCTGCGTTGCGGCTCACGCGCAACGGCCGGCCCAGACGCCGCCGCCGGCGGATTCCTTGACGCCGGCCGCCGCCCCGGCCAGCGCCGCTCCCAACATCGGCGCGGCCGCCGCGCCAGCCGGCACTTTGACAGGCGCTCCGGCGGATGCGGTGGCCGCCGCCCTAATCCCGGCCCCAAGCGGCGCCCCGGTCGCGCTTGCAAGCGGCGCCTTGGCGGTCGCGCCATTTTCGGGTGCATTGTCGAGTGGACTGTCGGGTAAATGGATCCGTCCCAGCGCCGTCGAAGCCCCTCCGGGCGGCTTCGACGCCTCGCCCGGGGCCACCCTCGGACGCCTATGGCGCGGCACATTGCATCTGCCCGTCGCCGCGGTGCATCACTGGAAGTTCACCGTTCCGGCGGTCTTGGGCACGGCGGCGCTGATCGCGTTCGTGGACCAGAACGCCTCCGCCCAGGTTGCCCCCAACGACGGCGCCTACGATTCCCGCACCGTCTCCAACGATCTGCTGCTGATCGCCCTGCCGATCGAAGGCGTGGCCGACAGCTTCCTCCTGCGGCGCGATCACAATCCATGGAAAACGCTACTGGCCGGCGTCGCCGCCATCGGGTATACCACTGCCGCGGTGCAGGCGCTGAAGCTCGCTGCTGGTCGGGAGCGGCCGTTTTTGACCGGGGATGGCGACGGCGGCTTTTTCCAAGGCGGCAACAGCTTTCCCTCCGGCCACGCGATGGCCTCGTTCACCGTCGCCTCGTTCCTGGCCCACCGCTATCCCCGCCATAAATGGGTGGCGTGGGTGGGCTACGGGCTGGCCACGACAATTTCGGTGCTGCGCTTCACCGGCAAGGTGCACTTCTCCTCGGATTTGGTGGTCGGCGGCATGTTGGGCTATTTGGTCGGGGCCTGCGCGGTCAACTGCCGATAGGCGCTCCCGCCGGCGGCGAGGTGAGGGGTAAACGGCGCGCAGCGCGCGGCGGCGCGGCGAAAACGCTGCGGACAGTTCGTGGTTGACGCGGCGCCGGCGATGGTGGGATGAGGATCGCGGGCGAACGACCGAACGCTCCCCGCAGCGATACGAGGTGTGATCGCCCCGCCTCTAGGGCGGTTAGCTGCTCAGGTTCAGCGCGCGCTTGAAGCTGCCCCGCTCTTCCTCGATCTTTTTTTGCAGCATCAGAATGGCGTAGATCAACTGCTCCGGCCGCGGCGGGCATCCCGGCAAATAGACGTCGACTGGGATCACCTGATTGACGCCCTGCACCAGCGCGTAATTGTTGAACACCCCGCCCGAGGTGGCGCAGGCGCCCATGCTGATGGCGTATTTCGGCTCCGGCATCTGTTCATACAGCTGCCGGATCACCGGCGCCATCTTCTGCGAAACCCGGCCGGCGATGATCATCAGATCCGACTGCCGCGGCGAGGGCCGGAAGACCTCGGCGCCGAAGCGGGCGATGTCGAAGCGCGAGGCCGACATGCTCATCATCTCGATGGCGCAGCAGGCTAGGCCGAAGGTCATCGGCCAAATCGAGTTTTTCCGCACCCAGTTGACCGCCCGGTCCAGCGTGGTCAGCACCAAGCCTTCATGCTGCTGGCTACCGTAATAAATTTCCTGCGTTCCCGGCCGATAGTCGTGCGGGTCCAGATTCTGGTAGCGCTCGGTGCCAATGCTCATGGCTTTATTTTAGCGCCGCCGGCGTCAGCTCGATGACGGCGACGCCTTCATGCTTCAAGCGCACCTCCAGCCGCGCGCCGCCGGCCACGGCGTGCAGGGGCGCCGACGCGCCGTGGGCCAGCCAATTGGACGCCGCCGCCGCCGGCCGGTGCACGGTAATTTGGAACGACCCCGCGGGACCGCGATTGACGGCGATCAGCACCGTCGTTCCGCCGCGCTCCAGCAGGCGCGCCTCGACCGCCGCCGCGTCCGGTCCGGTCACCTGCACGGGCGCGCGGATGCCGGCCCAGCGGGCCATCGCCTGGATGGCCCAGTCCGCGTCCGGCGTCTTGGCCTGCTCCGCCGCCAGCCCCAAAAAGGTGCCCACGAAAATCGTCTTGCCGCGGCCGTAATGCGAGGCCACCACCGCCGGCTCGCCGTCGGAGAACCGCGCCAGGACCTGGCCGCGCGTGACCTGCAAGTCCTCCTGGAACTGCGCCGCTGGCAGCGTCAGTCCCGCCAGGCCGTCCGGCGCGGAGGGAAGAAACGTATAGTGCGATTTCGCGCCCGGCACCAGGGTCTGTTCCCGCACGCCGAACACCCGCGCCAGCCCACCGCCGGGAATGCGGGCGTTGGCGAAGCCGCGGCCGTTGTTCCACGCCAGCCGCGCCTCGCCGATGGCGATGCCGCCGTCGCGCACATAGCGCCGGATGGCCCGCGCGTCGGCGTCGCTGAGCGTGATGGCGTAGGGCAGATACACCGCCCGGTATTGCGCCAAGCCGCCCTGGGCCACTTGATGGGCGTGGATGAAGGTCACCGGAATGTTTTCCCGCCACAGCGCCCGGTAGAAACCCAGCATGGAGTTCCGCACCCGTTCCCCCGGCCCGACGGTGTCGCCGCCGCTCATGTATGACAGCGGGTTGTAGAGAATCGCGATCCGCGCCGGCGCCGGCTGCGCCTGGTGCAGCAGCCGCGCATGCCGGGTGACGATGCGGGAGATGCGGCCGCCCTCCCGGGCCCGCGGCGTCAGCGTGCCGTCCAGGTGGATGAAGCCATAGCCGTCGGATTCGTACCCCGCGTTCATCGGATACCAGGCGTAGTAGCAGATGGCCTTGGCGCCATGCGCGATCAGCGACCAGGTCCAGTCGCGGATGTCGGCCGCGGTCACCGGCACATTCACCCGCAGGCCCGTCGCCCCCTGCCCGGCTTGCAGCTCGCCGACATAGAAGCCCCGCCCGCCGCTGGCGGCGTAGGAGCCGTCGTAGGCGAAAGCGCGGAACGCCGGCTTCCAGCCGCCGAAGACCGTATCCGCGTGCTTGGGATAAAAGCTGGCGCCGTAATAATCCACCTGCGGCGCCATCTTCCAGTCGTCCGGGTTCACGTAGCCGCTCAACGGCGTGTTCAGAACGCCCGGAATATCGGAGTGGCTGCTGGTCAGGTGCGTGGGGTCCACCTGATGCACCGCCCGCGACATGGCGCGCAGTTGCAGGGCCAAATCGTCGGACAAAAAGTCCTGCCAATCGAGAAAATCGGTGTACGACAAGATGGTTCCGAAGCGCGGCGCCTGCACCTGGCTCCAAGCGGTGTAGGTGCGGTACCAGGCCTGGTTCAGCCGCGCCAGGCTGCCGCCGTATTTCTGCTTCAGCCACAGCCGGAAGCGAGCCTGCGTGTAGGGGTTATAGCCGAACTGGACGTGCGGCAGGTCGTTGAACCAAACCCAGTTGACCAGGTGCGGCTCGCTCCACAGGTCATAGCCGTAAAACGCGGGGCTGGCCGCCGCCACCCGCGCCACGGCTTGGTAGAACCCCAACTCCGCCTGGCGCACGCCGGGGGCGTCCATGGGATATCCCGGCGCCGCCTGGGAGTGGATCTTCACTCCCGTCGCGGTGGTGAACCGCGCCTTTGGGTTTTCTTCTCCCACCCAGGACGGGGCGGAATCGGCGTAGACCTGCACGATCACCCGCAGCCCCACTTGGTGCGCCAGCGCCAGCATCTGCCGCAGGCCCGCCAAGTGGAACTGCCCGGGCCGCGGTTCCGCCGTGGACCAATCCACCCAGGTCTTCACCGTGTTGAAGCCCGTCGCCTTGATCGTCCGCAGGTCGCGCAGCCATTCCTGCTTTTCCCGCCGCGGATGGCGGGAGATCATCGGCGCCCGCGATTTGCCGCCGGAGTACCACACCGCGATGGGAAAGAAGTTACGGTTCGCCGCCGTCTGCCGCGCCCGCAGCGGCTTGGTGGGGATCTGCCAGGTTTGCGCCGCCAGGGGCGCCGCGGCGAATACGGCGAACCACAGGGCGGCCAGGGCCGCTCGCGGCCGCGGCGAAGCAGAACGATGCATGGCGATTTTTCCTCCGGACTGCGGTGAACCTCCCATCCTACCCGCCCCGCTCCCCAATTCATATATCAAACTTGGTGTAGGATGACGGGAGCGGTTCTCAGGCAGGAGCATGGCGGCAACCATCGTGGAAGCGGAAGCGGGCGGCGCGGGCGAGCAACCCAGCGCGCCCCTCTACGCGCGCATCCAGGGCATTCTCGCCGGCGAAATCCAAGCCGGCCTGCAGGCCGGCCGCCTGCGCCCGGGCGACTTCTTCACCACGGAAAAAATCCTCTGCCGACGCTTCGCCGTCAGCGCCATCACCGCCAAGCGCGCCTTGGACGAGTTGGAGGCCGCCGGCCAGCTGACCCGCCATCGCGGCCGCGGCACGCACATCGCCCAGCCGCGCATCTCCCAGGAACTGGATCATTTCTACCGATTCACCACGCATGTCGCCAGCCAGGGCCTGGAGCCCAGCTGGCGCAACCGGCGCATCGCCCTGGAAACGCCGGCGCCGGAGGTGACCGCGCGGCTGGGCCTTAGGCGGCGGGAAAAGGTCGTCGCGATCGAGCGCCTGCGGCTGGTCAACGGCGAGCCCTTCTTTCTGCACACGTCCTACGTCCCGCTGGCGCTGTTCCCGGGCTTGATGGACAAGGACCATGCCCGACGTTCGCTGTATGAGATTTTCGCCACCGACTATCAGCGTCCCCCGGTGAGTTGCCGCGAGAGCTACGAGCCGGTGCTGCTGCACCAGCAGGAAGCCAAGCTGCTCGGGGTGCGGCCCCGGGCCGCGGGCATGAAGTTGGAGCGGCTGACGCTGGGCGGCGATGGCCGGGCCATCGAGTTCTCCTCCGGCTTACTGCGCGGCGACCGTTGCCGCCTAACGGTGGAACTGCGGTGAGTTCGGCGCGCCTGGCGCCCGGCGCCACGCTGGCCGCGGATCTGGGCGGCACCAAGATCGCCGTCGCCCGCGTCAGCGCTGGCGGACGAGTCAGCGGTTACGCCACCGCACCCACCCCCGCCGGCGGCAGGGCCGTCGTGGATCGCCTGGCGGAGATGCTGGCCTCGCTGCTGCCGCCAGCCGGCGGCGAGCGCGCCGCGGGCACAGGCGTGGAAGGCGCGCGCGGGGCAGGCCGGCGCGGGGCAGGCCGGCGCGAGGCAGGGAAGCGCGGCATAATGCTCCTCCCGCCGCGGGTCGCCGTCTCCATTCCCGGCTTGGCCTATCCCAACGGCGACGTTTGGGCGCCGAATCTTCCCGGCTGGCGGCGCATGCCGCTCGGCCGCCTGCTGCGCCGGCGCCTGCGGTTGCCGGTGCTGGTGGAAAGCGACCGCAACGCGTTCATCGCCGGCGAGGTTTGGCGCGGCGCCGCTCGCGGCGCCAGCGACGCCATTCTGCTGGCCGTCGGCACGGGCATCGGCGCCGGCATTTGGAGCGGCGGCCGCCTGCTGCGCGGCCACGCGGAATTGTCCGGCTCCGTTGGCTGGATGGCGCTGCGCCCCGATTTTCTTCCCGGCTACCGCCGCTGCGGCGGCTTGGAATCGCACGCCGCCGGTCCCGCGCTGGCCCGCGCCGCCCAGGCCGAATTCGGCCAGCCGCTGACCGCCAGCGAACTCGCCCAGCGCGCCCGCCGCGGCGATGCCGCCGCCCGCCGCCTGCTGCGCCAGGCGGGTGAAGAGCTGGGCCGCGCCATGGCCAATTTGGTCAGCATCCTCAATCCCCAGGTCATCGTCCTCAGCGGCGGCGTGGCCGCCGCCGGCGGCTGGCTGCTGGTTCCCGCGCGCCGCGAGCTGCGCCGCTGGGCCCAGCCGTTAGCCGCGCGCCAGGTGCGCGTGCGTCGTTCCACCCTCGGCCCCCAGGCGGCGCTGCTGGGCGCGGCACGGCTGGCGCAGCTGAGCGCCCGCCCGCCGCGGGACCGGTCCATTTCTTAGGCAGACACTCATGATTGAAACCTACCAACGGGAAATCACCGGCGTCTTGAATCGCCTGTGGCAAACGCAAACCTCCAACCTCCGCCAGGCGGCCGAGTGGATGGCGGACGCCATCGCCGCCGGCGGCCTGGTCCATGTTTACGGCAGCGGCCACTCCGTCCTGCCGGTCATGGACATTTTTCCGCGCTACGGCAGTTACGCCGGTTTCCATCCGATGATGGATTCCCGGCTCATGTGGTTCAGCGTTTTGGACGCCGGCGGCGTGCATGAATTGCTGTGGCTGGAACGCAAGGAAGGCTACGCCAAAATCTTCCTGGAGACCCAGGACCTGGTTCCCGGCGACGTGCTGCTGGTCTTCTCCCACGGCGGCATCAACGCCGCCGGCATTGACGTGGCCTTGGAAGCCAAAGCGCGGGGCCTGAAGACCGTCGCGGTCACTTCCCTGGACAATGCCCGGCAAAAGACCGCGACGCACAGCTCCGGCAAAAAGCTGGCCGACGCCTGCGATCTGGTCATTGACAACTGCGTGCCCGCCGAGGACGCGCTGGTGCCGGTGGAGGGCATGGCCGGCAAGGTCGGGGCCGGTTCCACCGTTGCCGTCATCACCATCGGCATGGCCCTGGTCAGCGAAGTCGCCGCCCAGCTGCGCCGCCGCGGCGTCACGCCCCAGCCCTTTGTTTCGCCCAACGTGAAGGAGGTCGGCCCGGAAAACAACGCCCAGGTCTTCGCCGAGTATCGCCGCCGCCGCGCCCAACACGCCGCCCGCGCCCGCGGGATAAACGGCTAGCGCGGGGCCGGAACCAGAGCGGAGCGAAAAGCCGTAACGCCCGGCCGCGACGGCGCCGCCGCCGCGCGGCCTGAACAAGCGGCTCGAATCCGTTCGCCCACGGCGCGGCCGGCGCAATGGCGCTTGGCTGCCTGCCGTATGATGGCCGCAACCGTGACCACCGGACCTTCCATCCCCGGCGCCATCTCCACCACGGCCCCTTCCGGGCCGCGTTGGCCGCTGTTCGCCACCGCCGACGCCGGCATGTTCATTTTCGGCATCGTGCTGTTGCTGATGGGCGCATGGCTGCCGTCGCTGTCCGTCACCACCGCCCAAGCGGGCTATCTCGGGTCGCTGCCGCTGCTCGGCATTCTCGCCGCCACCGTCGTCTGCGGCCCTTGGCTGGATCGCGCCGGCGCCCGTCCCGTGCTCGCCGCCGGTCTGGCCCTGGTGGCCGCGGCCTTGGCGGTCATGCCCGGCCTGGCCGGCAGCGAACTGCTGCTCGCCGCGGCGTTCGTCTACGGCCTCGGCGGCGGCTTGCTCAACACCGCGACCAACGCGCTGGTCGCTGACCTGGCCGCCCTGACCCCGCAGGACGCGGATCCGGCGGCTCGCGGCCGCGCCCTCAACTTGCTGGGCTTCTTCTTCAGCCTGGGCGCCATCGGCTCGCCGCTGCTGATGGCCGCCGCCGGGCCCCATGCCGCCGGCGCCGTCATCCACGCCCTCGCCGCCCTCACCGCCCTGGTGCTGCTGCCCGTCCTCCTACTGCCCTTTCCCGCGGCCTCGCGCCCTGGCAGCCATCCCCGCGATCTGCTGCGCGTGCTGAATCAGCCCATCGTCTGGCTGTTCGGCACCTTGCTGTTCTTTGAATCCGGCCAGGAGAACGCCATGTTCGTTTGGGCCGGCAAAATCGCCCAATCGGCCCTCGGCGCCGATGTCCGCCGCGCCGCCTTGGTGCTGGTCGTGCTGAGCGCCGCGCTCGGCGCCGGGCGCTTGCTAGCGGTCGGCTGGCTGCGCTGGCTGGGCAATCGCTGGACGTTGTGGGCTTCCGCCTCGGCGGTCATCGCCGGCTCGCTGCTGGCCATCGCCGCCGGCAGCTATGCGCTGATGGTCGCGGCGTTTCTTCTGGTGGGCTTCGGCTTTGCCGCCATCTATCCCACCGGCCTGGGCTTGGCCGCCGACCGTTTCCCCGCCGACACCGGCACCGCTTTCGGCGCCGTCATCACGCTTTCCCTGCTGGGCGGCTCCGCCGGCCCTTGGATCGCCTCCCGCCTCGCCGCCATCGGCCCGCGCTGGGTTTTGGCCCTGCCTCTGGTCGCCTCCACCGGCGTGCTCCTGCTCACCGCCGCCGCCACCCGCCGCCGCAGGGCCTGACCTCTGCCGGGTCAGCCGCCCCGCGTGTGCTGTGGGAACAGCCCCGCCAGGGACTGGCACGGGGAGTTGAGCGTGAAATGTGTTTGGTGGGCCTCAAAGGCCATCTTCAAATAGAGGCCGATCGGGAGGCGCGGCAGGTTGTCCAGGTCTCGCCCGGCGCGAGACAACCACCACTCGACCAGGTCGCGGACGCCCTTCTCGGCAGCGCACTCTTGGCAGGTGAGCACGGAGTTCTGGAGACCGAGTGGCCCACCCGAGGCCCGCGGTACGACGGGCTCGGCACGGAGGTCGCCTTTCGCTCCGCAGTAGGCGCAGGCGTCAGCCCCGGCCAGCGCCAGCAGTTCGCGATCATAATGGGACATCTGCAGCGTGCCATCGCGCAGCCGCTTGTAGCGGTCCATGATGAAGCGGTAATTGCCCGCTTCGCCCGCCGCGGGCGCGATTACCAGCTTCGCGTAATAGTAATAGATATAGTCCGCGGTTATTCTCGGCACGGCCGGCCCGCGCGCCGCCCCCGTTCTTGCCTGTGCTCGTGGCACCTGCCTATCCGCTCGCGGCCGCGGCGCGGCCGCCCTCGAAAAGCGCCGGCCAGAGCTGGCGCAATAGCGCGGGGAGCTCCGCCGTTCCCGTTACCCGCACGAGGTCCCCTACGGCCGGCCCGCCTTCCTTCGGCCTGATCCTCGTCAGCTCACCGGCGGCTTCCTCGCTTAGGAAGACCTGCCGCACGCGGGCGGCGCCGCCCTCGGCCAGCAGCGTCGCCAGCACAGCCAGATAGCGCTTCTCGGGGTTCCGGATCCGCCGCATCAAGTCGAGCTCTCCAACGAACAGGCTTCCTTCCGGAACCGGCTGCTGGAGATAAGAGCTCAGCAGTGCAACCGCCAGCGGAAGGTCAAGCTCCTCCTGGTAGCCCTGCTTCGCCGGGAAGTAGCAGTTGATTTCGTAGGACAGGTCGGAGAGGTCGATCTCCTTTAGCGTACTCAGCACGGTCAGGAGCTGTCGGATTTTCTTGGACGGGAGGAAGGGTGCGTTCAACTGGGACCGGCTGCCGTATTTCGGGAGGCTCACGGATGCCTGTGCCTCCGCGAACTCTTCGCCGATACCGGCATAGCCGTATATCGCCGCGCTCTTCGCCGCTGCCAGCTCGGACTGCTTGAGGCGGCCCCTCGCGTCCGCGACGAGAACCACCGGATCCACCACCGCCGGCCCGAAGCGGTTCTTGGGCACGAATAGGGGCCGGAGTCGGAAGGCCCGGCGCAGGTAAACGACGGCATCTACGTTGTGTTCAAGATCCTTCGGCCCGGCGATCTGGCCCCTTTTTGTCACGTGTCCGATCAGGAGGGAGACCAGCCCGTGCGCCTTCGCGTTGTCCATGTACTGGTAGAGGGCTTGGTACTTCTTGGTGGCGGCCGCGGCCAATCCCTTGCCCTGGACCGAGTCGAAGACAAGCACCTCCGTGCCGTGGTATTCCTGCTCCGGCGGCAGGACCCGGTGCGCCAAAAAATGCGGCAGGCGGTCAACGTCCTCGACGGAGTCGTCTAAGAAAAAATTCCGCTCAATTTCCTCCGGCAGCCTGCCGTCCTGATCGGCGTGCACCCGATAGAGCACGCTGCGCAAGTCGGCCAATCCCTGCTCTGTGCTGATGTAGAGAACCTTCATGCCCTGCCTGGCGAAGTCCCCTAGTATCTGGATCGCGAGAGTAGTCTTGCCGATGCCCGGCTCCCCTGCGAGCAGGTAGGCGGCGCCGGGTACGAACCCCCCACCGACCGCGGCGGTCAGCCAGGGGAGCCCTTCGGGCCGGAGCAGGGTTCGCGCACGATCACTAATTTGGCCAACGCGCGGCATAACAGCACTGAATGGGGCCAGCCTAACATCCTATGCGGCGGTCGTGGGTACAGGATCGGAGCAGGACTCATCCTGGTGACTTAGCCGCGTGGGTTCCCGCCCGGGGGTCCGTGCACGGCTCGCTCGCGTGCGGCGCGGCTGCCGCACGCGGGCAGAAACGCGGCCGCCTGGTGCCGGTCGCTGGCCGCCAGGGCTACCGGTTGACGTAGACGTGCAAACGCGCCGTGCGCACTTTCGCGCCGGCGGCGCCGCCGCCCACCGCCCGCCAGCGCAGCTGATGCCAGCCCGTGGCCGCCGACTTGGGCACCGCGACCCGAAACCGCAGCGGATAGAACTGCCCCGCCGCCACCGGATACAACTCAGGCGCCGTCACCGCCCGCCAGCCCGGCGGGAGCGTCGGCTGGATGCGCATCCGCGCCGCCCGCGCCGACACGTTGCGCAGCACCACCGGCACGGTCAGGATCGCGCCCGCGCCGGTGGTCTCCTCCGGTTCGTATAGATGCGGCATCTGCGGCAATCCGTGCGCCGCCCAAAACTGCCGGTAGAAGCGCCAGGGATTGCCCAGCTGAATCGCGCGGTCGAGCGTGGGGTCCGCCGCCGTGCGGTAGCCGGGCGGCGGGCTGTACGGCAGCGGCCCGGGAATTACGCCGGCGAAGACGCGCGCCGTCGGTGGCGCCGGCACCAAGGTCTTGGCCAGCACGAACTGCACCGGCACGTTCCAGAAGGTGTAATTGCCCGTGCGCAGCGACGCCGCCGCAATGTCGCCGGTGCCCTGCTGGGTGGCGTGAAACGCCGCCTCGTGCGCCGCGATCTGCGCATAGGTCAGGCCCTTGGCGCGGCAGATGCCGGTCACCTGGAACGTCGGGCCGTATTTGTCCATGTAACGGTGTGAATTGGCGTTGGAGAAGTAATAGAGCTTCTCCGCCTGCCAGGGTTGGAGCCCCTCGGTCAGGTTGGCGTAGCCCAGCCGGTTGCGCGGCGGCGCCACCTGCTCGGCGAACGCGGTCGGGTTGCCGGCCAGGTCGAACGCCTCGGTGGCGATGACGCCCGAGGCGTGATGGTCGGGATGGTTTTCGCCCCAGTCGTTGTCCGGCGCCATGGTCATCACCACTTCCGGCCGCGTCAGGCGGATGATCCGCACCGCCCGCTCCAGCACCGCGCCTTCGCCCCAGCGCTCCAGGGAATGCAGCACGTCGTTGCCGGGATGGTCCCGCCCGCCGAGATACCACACATTGTGAATGCCCATATACGCCAGCGCGCGGCGGGCCTCGATCTCCCGCACCGCCGCCAGCGCCAGACCTTGCTCCTGACCCACCAAATTGCCGCCTGAGTTTCCCCACGTGCAGAAGGCCACCGCCACGCGCTTGTGTTCGTCGTAAATCGCGTGCGCCAAATAGCCGGTGATCAGCGTCTCATCATCCGGGTGGGCGACGATGACCAAAATGTCGGCTTTGTAGCGGGCGTCCGGCGGCGGAATCGGCGGCGCTAGCTTCTGCGCCAGCGCGGCGGGCGCCAGCGCGCACAGCAAAACCAGCGCCAGCGGCAGCCGCAGCCGCCGCGACGGGGAATTGTGTTGCACGGCACCGCGGAGCTGGGAAACGCGGGCAACGGAACTTGAGGTCATGGCGGCTAAAGTACCACGCCTGCGCGGTCGCGCGGCGATTTGCTTCACCGCCGCTTCGCCGCATTCCTGCGCGGTCTCGCCCAATTGCGGCGTTGCGTCGCCATAACCCCTGGCGGCGCGGCCCGAGCCGGCGCGCATACCCCGCTTTCACAGAGCGGACAGGCGAGGACGCCCATCCCACTTTCTCCGCGCCGCGCGCACCAGTAGGGTAGCCGTCCTCGGCTGCCCAGCGCAGCTGCCGTCCCCGCTTGTCGCCAGCCTGCTAACCCCGCGCCGCCGCGAGCTCCGCCGCGGCCGCGCCATCATCCGCCGGCGCCTCCCCGCCATCTTGGCGCGGCCCTGCCGCGCCGAACAGCGCGGCGAACGCCCCGTCCGCCGCCAGCAAATCCGCCGGCCGTCCCTGCTCCACGATCTTGCCGCCGGCGATCACCAGCACTCGATCCGCCAGGCTCAGGCTGGTCAGCCGGTGGCTGATCAGCAGCACCGTCCGCCCCCGCAGCCGCCGCGCCAGCGCCGCATTCAGCCCCGCTTCGCTTTCCCCATCCAAGCTGGCGCTGGCTTCATCCAGCACCATCACCGGCGTATCCCGCAGCAGCGCGCGCGCGATCGCGATGCGCTGCTTCTGCCCGCCCGACAGGCACGCGCCCCGTTCCCCCACGCGCGTCTGGTATCCCTCCGGCAGCGCGCGGATAAATGCGTCGGCCTGCGCCGCCCGCGCCGCCGCTGCCACGGCCGTCATCGTTGCTGCCGGGTTAGGCGCCGCCCCGCCGTCGTGCCCCGCGCCCGTATCCTTCTTGCCCGCGCCCTCTCCGCAAATCCCGCAGGCGATGTCTTGCGCGGCCCCGCCAATAGCGCTTTCCGCGCCGCCGTAGGCGATGTCCTCGGCGCCGTAGGCGATATTGTCGGCAATGGTTCCGTCGAACAGCACCGGGTCTTGCAGCACCGCAGAGACCTGCCGCCGCCAAGCTTCGCCCCGCGCGCCCCGCATCTCCCGCAGATCCCGCCCATCCGCCCGGATTGCCCCGCAGGTCGGGTCGTACAATCCCAACAGCAGGTCGCCGATCGTCGTCTTGCCCCCGCCGCTCGGCCCCACCAGCGCCACGATCTCCCCCGGCGCGATCGCGAAGCTCAGTTCCCGCAGCACCGGCCCCGCGCTTCTGCCGGTCCCGTCGCGGGCGCCGAAAACAGGCCCTTGGTCGGCGCCGCCGCCGGCTCCATATTCAAACGACACGCCATCGAACTCGATCCCTACCGCGGGCATTTCCGGCGCCCTCGCCACCGCCGGTCCGCGCCCAGCTTCGCCGCGAACCGGCGCGGCTTCATCTTCGTCCGTCGCCGCCAGCAATCCCAGCGCCGCGCCAGCGGTCACCCAGTTTTTGCTCAGCGAGGCGTACACGCCGGTCAGCCCGGTCAGCGGCGCATACAGCATCCCCGCGTACGCCACCGCCGCGATCCAGCTCCCCGCCGACAGCCGGTGGTCCATCACTAACGCCGCTCCCGCCACCAGCACCGCCGCGCGTCCCGCCGTGGCCAGCATTCCCCGTATTCCGGCATAGGCCGTATCCACCCACACCAGCCGCCACAGCCGGGCAAACAACCGCGCCGCCGCGCTCTGGTACCGCCGCGCCTCCGCCTCCTCGCCGCCCAACGACTTCACCGTTTTGATCGCGCCTAGCACCTCGTACACGCGCCGGTAGATCCGCCGCCATCCCGCCTGGACGTCTTCTTCCGCGGCCACTCCCGCCTTGGTCGCCCGCAGCGTCGCCCACAGAAACGGCGGCAGCGGCGCCAGCGCCAGCCAGCCCAGCGCCGGCGACAGCGCGAACAGCAGCGCGGCGATCAGCGCCAAATTCGCCAGGTTCGGCAGCACCGACTGCACGCTGTCTCCGACCAGTTGTCCCAGCGCCCCCACGCCCCGGTCGATCCGCGTCATCACCGCCCCGGCGCCGCTTTCTTCCGGATTGCTTTCCGTTCCGCCCAGGTGCGCCGCCAGCGGCTGCCGCAGCACCGCCGCCACCATCCGCCGGCTCAACGCGAAGCTGGAATCGAACCGCGCCTTGTTCACGCACAGCGACGTTCCCGCCCCCAGCAGTTGCTGCCCCAGGCCCACGGCCGCCAGTCCCGCCACCGCCAGCGCCAGCTCCCGCCAAATCGGCCGCCGCGCGTGCGCGGCCCCGCACGCGGTATGGTGCGCGGCGTGTGGCGCTATGTGGAGCGCAGCGTGGTGCGTGGCGCGGATCACCACGTCCAGCAGATAGCGGTAGAACAATGGCTCCGCCGCCCCCGCCGCCGCCCCGGCCACGCCCAGCGCCGCCGCCAGCGCGATCCATCCCCGGTACGGCCGCAGCACCCGCCCCAGCAGCCGCCAGCGCGACGTGCGCGAACCGCGGGGGACGCGCGGCGCAGCCGCGCTGGGGCCAGCGCCCGTCATGGGTTTCGCCGGCTTGGATTCCGATGGAGCAGAGTGGAACACGGCGCGGGCGCCAGCCGAAGCCAGCGTGAGGCCAGCTTAGGGCGGCCGCGCCCGGCGTCCTATAAGGCGAATCTCGCGGGGTAAGTACGATCCGCCCCTAGGTGCAGCGCCGCCGCGGCCGCGCAGTGCGGCGAAGTTGGGCAGCGGCAGTAGGGTAGCCGTCCTCGGCTGCCAAACCCATCGCGCCGCCCGCGGCGAAGGTAGGGCAGCCGTCCTCGGCTGTCATTACCCCGCCGCCTGGGAGCACGACGAGATGCCGTTCAAGCGATACCCCGCGCGCTAGCGCGGATGCCCCCGCCGCGGGAAATGTCTCCGGCGCGCCCAACGTAGGGTATGCCTCCGCCTTGCGTACGGTCGCGCTGCGCGCGGCCGGGCACCGGCGCGGAAGGCCCTTAGACTAGCCGGCAGCTGCCCCGAGGGGCCCGCGGGCCGTGCCCACGGCGGAAAAGGGGGGGGCGCGCTTGCCGCGCGGGGCCAGGTTGGCGTACGCTGGGTCACCGCAGGGAGGAGAATTTGCCCACCCACCGCGTAAACCTCGACGCCCTCATCGCCCGGGAGGATTTCGAGTCAGGCGACAAGGGGCTGCCCGCTGACCAGGGTTCCGGGGCAATTACGCTTCAGCAGCTCGCCGCTACCGGCCTTGTCTATAACAACCTCAGAAAGCCCGATTTCCAGCGGCCGACCAATAATTGGACGCCGGAGGCCATCGTGCGGCTCGTCGAGGCGTTCTTGGACGGCATGCTGATTCCGGCGGTAATCATCTGGCATTCCTCCGACTCCGGGCGCTTTTTTGTTATTGATGGCGCCCACCGCCTGGGGGTGCTCATTGGGTGGGTCAACGACGACTACGGCGACGGGCCAATTTCGCGCAAGTTCTATGGCGGTGAGACGGGCGACTACAAGAGGCTTCACGATGAGACCAGAAAGCTCATGCACGAGCGCGTCGGGTCCTACCAGGAGGTCCTCGCCGCAGGGACGGAGGGGGGCCCGGGGGACGAGGGATACCAAAAAAAGGTGCGCCGGGGGCGCCGTTGCAACCGGCTTATCGACGTGCAGACCGTAGAGGGTGGGGCCAGCGCGGCCGAGCGCTCGTTTCTCGCGATCAATGAATTCCCCGTGAAGATAGATCCCACGGAGCTTTCAGTCACAAAGGCCCGAAAGAAGCCAAACGTGCTAGCTACAAGGGCCCTCATGCGCGCCGGGGGCCAATATTATTCGCACCTTCCGCGCGCAGCCGAGATCACCGACCTCGCCAAAAAAGTCTACGGTATCGTTTTCGGGCAGGTTAGGGAGATCGACTCCCAAAGCCCGGACGTTCCCCGGGCCGGGAAGCCGTATTCCCAGGAGGCGTTCCGCCTTGTCCTTGACATGGTGAACTACTTCAACGAGGTGTCTGCGGCTATGTGGGAGGAGGGGCGGGCGAAGGGGAAGTCGCAGAAGGGCGGCCCGTCTCTGCAGGATGACGAGACCGGCGACGTCGTCCTGCGATACCTCAGGCGCGTCGGCGAGGTTGCCGCGCTCGTAGGAGACAACGGCGCAACCTCTCCCGGCTCGCTTGGAATGGACATGGCCGTCTACGCGTACGGCGGATCCGGTACGCTCAACGCGGCGGCGTTCCTTGGCGCGCACAAGTTCGCCGTCATGCTACGCGACAGGGGCATGCTTACGCCGTTTACGGAAGTGAGGGCGGAGTTCGAGGAATTCCTGGTTCGGCACCAGGGGTTTATCAACCAGCTCGGCCACATGAAGGGCAGCCGGACCCGGCCGCTGGAGTCCGAGGTTGCGATGCTCAACATCGTCTTCGACAGCATGCGCCAGGGCGTAAAGGACGAAGGCGAAATCATAGCGAGGCTCAAGGCTGACACGCGGCTCAAGGATCTCAGGGATGATGCGCCCGCAGCGGAAGATCCGACCCGCCGGCGGCGGTTTTCGAAATCTGTCCAGCGGGCCGCCGTGGTGCGCCAAATCCTCGAGCACAGGGAGCGGTGCGCGATCTGCGGTGCTCGGCTGCCGCCCGGTTGCAGGTCAAAGGACCACGTCGGGAGGGCCGCCGCCGGGGGGGCCGGATCCCTCAGCAACCTCCAGTTCACGCACCCCTACTGCAACACCGGCTTCAAGGAGCAGCAGCTGGCGAAAGGCACGCAGGCCGGGTGAGGTAGCGCCCGGGGCGGCCGACGCCGGCCGCGGGCCGCCCGCTGCCCGTTATTAGCCGAGGCGCCGCGAATCGAAAATCTTCCCCTGCGCGCCACTCTCGATGCTGGCTACATAAGCCTGCGCCACCTCCGCCGCCGGCTGCCCGGGGCCCGGGTCCATGCCGAACTGAATCAGCGTCTCCGTCACCCACGGCGGGCTGACGGCGTTGATGCGAATCCGGCGCGGCATCTCCAGCGCCGCCGCGCGCACGAAGCCTTCCAGCCCGGCATTGACCAGCGAGATGGCCGCGCTGCCCGGCGCGGGCTGCATGGCCAGAATGCCGGTCGTCAGCGTGATCGCGCCGCCGTCCCGCAGCCGTTCCGCGGCAATGCGCGCCACCGCCACCTGCCCCATAAGCTTGCTCCGCAGCCCCAGCGCATAGTCGGCGTCGGTCAGCTGCGCGAAGGGCTTGAATACCGCGTTGCCGGCGCAGCAGATCACCGCATCGGCCTCGCCCGCGCGTTCGAGCATCGCCCGGATCGAGGCTGCATCGTCAATGTCCACGCGCAACTCGCCCCGGCGGCTGGCGCCGACCAACTCATGCTTCTTCGCCGCCAGCGCCTTTGCCACCGCCGCGCCGATCGTTCCACTCGCCCCAATCACGATCACTTTCATCTCCGCCTCCTGCTCCTATTTTCCGGGAGCGCTGGCATCCTGCGGGCGTGCTCGCCCCCGCCTTACGTGCCGCTGCTTGCGGGGTAGGGCTCCTGCCCTGCGCAGCGTCGCCCTCCGGGCGGCGGAAACCGGCAGCCGGTCCCGCAGCCGCTGCCAAGAGGTAGCCAATAGGTATGCCGCGCGAAGGGCACGCCCTCATCACCTGCGGCCACGCCGCCCGCCCCACAGGACCCACGGCCGCGGTGTGGCTGCCGGGCAGGGACTCGAACCCCGATAGGCAGATCCAGAGTCTGCTGTCCTACCATTGAACGACCCGGCAGTGGTGACGGCGGGCGTTGCGCCCGCCCAAGGCGACGTTCCCGTTGATTATAGCTTGGCCGGCCGCCGCAGCATCGCACCGGGGTTGGTCCGCCAGCGCGCCGCGCGAGGGGCGGCAATGGGTGGTCAAAACCGTCCGCGGTTTTGGCGCGGGGGGACGATTCCAGGCGGCGCCTACAGCCCCGCCCGCACCATCATCATCATTCCGCCGCCATGAGCCCATTGCAGCCCATGCCACATCGCCGCCGCCCCCAGCGCCAGCAGAAACACACCGGAAACGGCGAACAGCCGCTGCCGCAGTTGCAGCGTGAAGATGCGCGCCCCGTAGGCCACCAGCAATAGCGCCGGGATCGTCCCCGCTCCAAAGCTGGCCATCACCGCCGCCCCGCCCAGCGCCGAGGCGCTCGCTGCCGCGCGCATCAGCATGGTGTAGATCAGCCCGCATGGCAGCAAGCCCATCAGCGCGCCATACGGCGCCGCCACCACACTCCGCGGCCAGCGCAGAACGCGCCGCAGCCCGGCGCGGAACCACTGCATCGGCAGGCGAGCCGCCATGCCCATCCATCCCGCGCCCGGGGTCAGCGCCGGCGGGCGCATCGGATTCCACCGCGTCAGACCCAAAATCGCCATCCCCGCCGCCGCCATCAGCGCCCCGGCGGCCAGCATCAGCCAAGCCTGCGGCCGTCCCGTGCGCATCATCACCGCCGGCAGCGACCCCAATTCGCCCGCCAGCGCCCCCAGCGCCGCGTAGCTGGCGATCCGCCCCAGATGGTACAGCAAATGCACGCGCAGCAGCGGCGCGCCGGCTGGGCTGGGGCGAACGGGGCCCCCGGTCCAGCCGGGCGCGTCAGCGGGAGGCGCGGCGTAGCCGCGCTGGGGCCCGCGCCCATCAATGGGCCGCCCGGCGCCGAGCGCCGCTCCTGTCCCGCCGGCAGTCGGCGCCGTCTGCGCCGACAGCAGCGCCACGAAGCCGCCGCACATGCCCACGCAGTGCATGCTCAACAGCAGCCCGCAGCCGAACAGCGACCAATACAGCACACCTACGCCCGATGCCAAGCCGCTGCCCAGCGTTGCCGCCCGTGCAGCGCAGGTCGGACCGCCGTGCCGGTTGTCATCCGCCGCCGGCGCAACGAAAGTAGGGTAGCCGTCCCCGGCTGTCATCCGCCGTTTGCCGACCGCCGCTCACTGCCCGCTGCCGCGCCGATTGTCGGCGTCCCTGGGGGCGCGGGCCGCCGGTCCGCATCCCGAATAGCCGCGCCCGCGGTGCCGACCCTGCCGGAGCCGGGCCGCGCCCAGTCGCCAACGCCCAAGCACCGGCGAGTTTGCATCGCCAGCCGTCCAGCCGGGCCTTCCGGAAGCAGACGGCCGCGCCCGCCGCCCGCCTCGTCTCCGCCGGGCGCGCGGCGCATTTGTTAGACTGGAATTCGTCGGGACGTGGCGCAGCCTGGTAGCGCACTTGCTTGGGGTGCAAGGGGCCGCCGGTTCAAATCCGGCCGTCCCGACCATGTAGATTCCGCCGCTCCTGAACCGAACAACCGCGGAATCGCCCTAGCGTTGCGGCAACGCCATCGCGGTAACTCCGGCGCGGCAGCGCCGTCGCGCCAACCCCGGCGCGCGAACTTGGAGCAGCCCCGCGCGCGCCGGCGCACCTTCACTGCCGACCGCCGCGGTCGGCGTGGAAAGCCCAGGCGCAGGCCCGCTGCTATCGTCCAGAATTGGGCGGCTGAGCCGCTGGCCGCGGCGGGACAATGGCTTGGCATGCCAAAAGCGCGCCGATCCGCGTTTCTAGTGGAAGGACTTCTTCTCCGCGAGGATCGCTAGGATCGCCTTCATCCGCCGCTCGCGCGTCTCAGGCTTCTTGGCGGTTTGCAGGCGCCACGAAATCGCGTAGGTGTTCGCCTTGTTCAGGGTCTTGAAAAACTCCAACGCTCTTTGGTTTTTTGCCAGCTCACGGAGAAAGTCCTCGGGCACCACCATCTTGCTGGGTGCATCATAGGCGCGGTCCCAGCGGCCGTCCGCTTTGGCGGCGGCGATTTCGCGCAATCCGGCGGGGCGCATGCTCCCGGCCGCGAGCAATCGTTCGGCGAGTTCCCGGTTGCGTTTCGACCAGATGCTCTTGGCGCGGCGCGGCGTAAACTTTCGCAGCCAGGACTCGTGGTCGTGCTTTTTGACTTGCCCGTCAATCCAGCCATAACACAGCGCCACCGCCAGCGCATCCGCGTAGCTCACGGACTCCGCGGCCGCCCCCAGCTTGCAGAAACGCAGCCAAACACCCCGCGACGTCGCGTGCTCGCGGGCAAGCCAGCGCTCCCAAGCCTTGGCGGATGAAAACGTGACCACCTCGAAGTCGCGATGAGTGCTCATGCCGCGTGCTCTAGGCCCGTTCGCGAGGCGCCGGACGGCGTCCCAACCGCCGCAAAACCTCGCACTCGCAGCAGTTGCGCGCCGGCCAGGGCCGGCTTGCCTGCCCCGGGGGTCGCAGCCTGCATACGCCCGCACGCCGCGCCGGCTGCCGCGCACAGGTGGAGCTTAGCACCGCGCGCCGGGGCCTGAGCCCGTCAATGCCGGACCGGTGCCGGAACGCTCCGCGGGCTGCGGCTGCATCATCAGCACGTGTCGAATTCGCGCCCTGCGCCGTCCGCCGAGACGTTCTCGCTGCTACTTGCCCGCCGCCATCATCCGCGCGCGGCGCGGCCGGCAGCGGGGCAGTTGGATGGCTCCAATCCGCGTGCTGTAGTTTTTGGCATGGGCGCGCAGATAATCCCCCACGTACCAAAAGGTGCAGCCGTTGGGAGCCATATCCATCGTGGTGTAATCCTCCCAGCGCAGCGTATTGGTCTGCGCCGCCTGGCCGCGCGCCAGGATGGTTCCCTTCAGCGTCATCTCATCCTTCGGGCTGCCCGCCAGTTGCGCCGTAATCCGCTGCCCGGCGAAATGCTTCGCCCCGCCGAAGGAATAGCCCAGCGCGATATCGCCCTTGCGGTCCATGCCGATGCTGCCCATCCAGCGGAAGCCGCCGTCCGGCGCGTAGGTGCTCTGTTGCAACAGCCACAGCCTCCCCGGCCGCTGTAGCTGGAACTCATACCAACGCACGCCGCCGCCACCGCCGGCCGTGTTCACCGATTGCACCGCCAATACCACCTGCCGCTTCCCGAACCGCCGGTACACCACCGGCTGCATCAGCTTGTCGCCCTGCGCGTCCAGCCGCGTCTTCACGCCCGGCTGCGGCACGCAGCTGGTCAACTGCCCGTTGCACAGGTAGTGATATCGCGCCACTGCAACCTTGAACGGGCCCGTCACCCGCGATCGCGCCGGGTTCTTCCAGTTGGCG
>DAHUYO010000049.1 GCA_027315185.1 Acidobacteriota bacterium | reverse complement strand
CGACGGCGGAGGCGCCGCCACCGGCGAACGGGCCGGCCGAGCGGCCGGCGGCGGAGGCCCTGCCTCCAGCGCCGGGGAGTTGCCGGGCAAATCCTGCGGCACGCCCAAATACGGCAGCACGCGCTGGGCAATGGCGCGAAACACCGGCGCGGCGGCGTATTCGCCTTCGTGATTGGTCTTGGGCGCGTACAGCACCACCAGCATGGCAATGACCGGATGGTGCAGCGGCGCGACCCCGGCGAACGAGGCCACGTAATCGCGCTGCGAATAGGCGTGGGCGCCGGGGTTGACCATCTGCGAGGTGCCGGTTTTGCCGCCGTCGCTATACCCCGGCATTTGCGCCGTGACGCCGGTGCCGCGCAGCACCACCTGGCGCATCATGCCCGTCATCTCCCGCGCCACCCGCGGGCGGATTATGCGCCGGCCGGCAAACAGCTTCGCCCCCGGCGCCGCCGGCGGCCCGCCGAGGATCAGGCGCGGGCGGTGGTAGACGCCGCCATCGGCGATCGCGGAGACCATCGAAATGACTTGCATGGGCGTGACCGCGATGCCCTGCCCCATGCTGACCGCGCCGATGGTCATGGGCAGCCACTGGTCCAAGGGCCGCACGATGCCGGGCGATTCCCCCGGCAGGCCGACGCCCGTGGGCGAGCCAAAGCCGTAGGCGCGGATATAGCGGTAGAGCCGCTTCGGGCCCAGGCGCAGACCCAGCTTGATCGCCCCCACGTCGCTGGAATTGACCAAAATGCCGGTCACGCTCAGGTCGCCGAAACGGGCGTGGTCGTGGATCAGCATGCCGCCGACCATGATCGAGCCGTCGCCGCAGAAGACGATCTGTTGCGGGTTGGTCAGCCCCTGGTTGATCGCCGCCGACAGCGTGACCAGTTTGAACACCGAACCCGGCTCGTAAACGTCGCTGACCGCGGCGTCGGTCATATCGCGCTCCGGCGTGGTGGCGAAGTCGTTGGGATTGAAGGTGGGCGCGTTGGCGATGGCCAAAATCTGCGCCGTCTGGGGATCCTCGATCACCACCGTGCCCTGCCGCGCGTGGGTCTTGCGCATGGCGCGGTCCAGTTCCTGCTGGGCGATGTATTCGATGTTCTCGTCCAGCGTCAGCACCAAGCGGCGGCCGCGCCGCGGCGGGCGCTCGGTTTGACTATAGGCGTGGCCATGCGCGTCCACGCGCACCAGCATCCGCCCGGGGCGGCCGCGCAGCCACTGGTCCTGGGCCAGCTCGATGCCCGCCAGCCCGCGCCCATCCATGCCCACATAACCCAGCACCTGCGCGGCGAGGTCGCCTTTGGGGTAGAAGCGGCGGCTTTCCTTTTGGAAATAAATGCCCGCCAGACGCGCGGCGCGGACGCGGCGGGATTGGCTGGCGGTGATTTGCCGCGCCACCCAGCAGAAATCGCGGGAGGAGGCGAAGCGGCCCTCTAGGTCGCGGGCGTCGAGGTGCAGGATGCGGGCCAGCACGCGCGCCTCATGCCGCGGACGGGTTAGCCGCGCGGGCACGGCGAACACCGAGTCCACCCGCAAGCTCATCGCCAGGGGATGGAGATTGCGGTCGTAGATGACGCCGCGCGGGGCGGAAACCTCGATGGTGCGGGACTGCTGGCGTTGCGCCCGGGCGGAAAGCGTCGCATAGTCGCCGATCTGTAGGCCGGCCAGGCGCGCGATCACCACCAAGGCCCACAGAGCCAGGCCCAGTTCCAGCATCCAAATGCGGCGCCGCGAGGGCCCGGCTGGCTTCATAAGTCTTGCGTCATCCCATCGGCTCGGCCTACACGCCCCGCTCGCAAGCCCGCGGCCCACACGCCGCCGTCCGCGCCCCGCCCGCCCCGGCGCAACACGTCGCGGCGATCCCGGGCCACGGACGGACGGCGCGGCGGGAAACGGCCACCCACCTCGGCGATGGAGGGAAACCTAAATGGGAGGCCCGGGGCAACCGCTCCCCGGCGCACGGCGGCGCCGACACGCCTAGCGCCGCGCCAGCGGCGTGCCGCGCGGCGCCCGCGCCTCGGCCATGACCGGACCCTGGCCGCCGGCCGGCGTCGCCGGCGGATTCAGCCGCACCCACTGGCCGGGCTGCGCCGATTGCATGCCCAGGCGGCGGTGCGCCAGCGCGTAAATGCGAATGGGATCTCGCAGCGAAGCCTGCTCCAGCCGCAGTTCGCGGTTCCATTGCTGCAAGCCGGCTTCCTGCCGCCGGGCGGCTTCGATCTGGTAGCCCAGATTGAGCGTTTGGAAGTTCTGCCAGGCGTAGCCGAACAGCAGCAAGCAAACGGCGCTGACCGCGGCCAGCAGCATGCGCTGCTCGCGCCGGCGGCGCGGGTCCTCGACCCGCACCACGCGGGAATTGTCAATGCGCTGGGTAAAATGAAAATCCCTCATGCCGCCTCCATCGCCTCTGGTCCGGCCCGACGGGCCGCCAAGCGGCGGCAGGCGCGCAAGCGGGCGCTGCGGGCACGCGGGTTGGCGGCGACCTCGTCGGGCGCCGGACGCACCACGCGCGGGGTCAAGATCTCATAGACGCCCTGGCGAGCCAGGGCTTGAAAGTTCTGTTTCACCGGACGGTCTTCCAGTGAATGGAAGGCGATGGTGACCACCCGCCCGCCCTCGGCCAGCCATGCCGGCGCTTGCGCCAGCCAGGCGGCGATATGCTCCAGTTCTTGGTTGACAAAGATCCTCAGGGCTTGGAAGGCGCGCGTCGCCGGATGCGGCCCGCGGCTGCGCTGCGAGCGCCCCGCTCGGGACATTGGCCGGGTCACGGCCGCAATCACCCCCGCAAGCTGCGTGGTGGTGCGCAACGGCCGTGACCGGACAATGGCTCTGGCGATTCTCCGCGACCTCCTCTCCTCTCCGTATTGGAAAATCAGGTCGGCCAGTTCTCGCTCGCCGAACTGATTCACCACTTGCGCCGCCGTCAACTCCTGGCTGGGGTCCATCCGCATATCCAGCGGTCCCTCGGCGGCAAAACTAAATCCCCGCGCGGCATCGTCCATTTGCATGGAGCTCATGCCGAAGTCGGCCAGCAGCCCGTCCACCGGACCGGCGCCCAGTTCAGCGAGCACCGCGCCTAGGCGGCTGAAATTGGCGCGCGCGAAATCCACCCGCGGCGGCAGCCCGCGCAGGCGCTCGCCCGCGGCTTGCAGCGCCGCCGGATCCTGGTCCAGGCCAATCAACCGGCCGCTCGGCCCCAGACGGGCGGCGATGCCCGCCGCATGCCCACCCGCGCCCAGCGTGCAGTCCACGTACACACCGCCGGGCTGCGGCGCCAAATATTCCAGCGCTTCCGCCAGCATCACCGGGATGTGTCCGTATTCCGTCATCACGCTTAAATGCCCAAGTCGGCCAAGGTCTGCTTGTCGGCGTCGGTAAAGGGATTGGCGTCCATCGCCTGCAACAGGCGCTGGTTGTTCCAAACCTCCAAGTGGCGCAGGTACCCGAGAACGGCCACGTCGCCGCGCATCTGCGCCGTCTCCCGCAGCACCGGCGGCATTAGCAGCCGCCCCTGCGCGTCGCTCTCGACCACTTGGCCGTAGTAATTGGTGCGGCTCAGCAGCTTCTGCTTCACCGGATCCATGGAAGGCAGCGCGGCGAGCTTCTCCTCGATCCGCTCCCACTCGCTCATGGGATAGACCCGGGCGCTCTGGCCGTCGAAACTGGTGACGTAAAACTTGCCGCCGGGAAAGGCCTGCTCCAGGTACGCACGGAATTCGTTGGGAATTTTGAGTCTTCCCTTCTCGTCCACGCGCGCTGGATAATTGCCCCGAAGCATAGTGCCGAACCCAGCTTACCCCACATTCAGCCACTTTTTCCCACCTGCGCCCACAATCGTATCGAGATTGGCAGGAAAGTCAACAGGGAAAACCGCGTCGAAGTGGGGTGAAGCGTATCTAACCCGTTAATGCCTGGACGGATGTACAGGGGGAGCGCGGCTCGGCTGGCGCCTGCGAGGCGCCTCCGCCTCCGCCTCCACCACCGCGACCCGCGGCTGGGCGTCGGCGGCCGGCAGCGGAGGCGCGGTCATTCGCGGTCGGCGCGCTCAACGCGCGTCTCCGCAGTCAGCGCGAAACGTCCCGGCGAAATAGGCCACACTACGATATGGCGAGTTTGTCCTCCACCACACCGCCTCCCTCCCGCCGCCGCTGGCTGCCGATTGCGATCGGCGCGGGAGGCACGGCGCTGATCTTGGCCGTGATCTTGACCAGCAGCCATTTGGCCTCGCGCCCGGCGGGAACGGTCAACCCCGGCTATGCCGGGCAACTGCGGGCGGTGGCCACCCGCGTCAGCCGTGCGGAAACGATGATGGCGGGCAGCGTGACCTATGTGGAGGGGACGGTGGCCAACCGCGGGCCGCGCACGGTCACGCAGGTGGACGCCACGCTGCGCTTCACCGACATGTATGGCCAGATGGTGCAACTCAGCCACGTGACGCTGGTGGACGCCAATACCGGCCCACTGGGGCCGGGGAAACAGCACGACTTCCGCCTGGGCTTCGATCACGTCTCGGCGCAATGGAACCAGGCGCCGCCGGCGGTGAAGATCAACCGCGTCTACACGCATTAGCAACGCCCGCGCGGCCGTCGTGGTCCGCGCCGGGGCGCGGAACTGCTAACCTGAGGGGCATGCCCGCAGAAGAAATTTTGGCCAGTTTGCACTGGCACCCGAACGCCGTGCCCGAGGGCTTGAGCCGCGGCGAGCGGCTGCGCCGCATCCGCCATTCCAGCAGCCACATCATGGCGCAGGCGGTGCGGGAAATCTTCCCCGATGCGGAACTGGCGATCGGCCCGCCCATCGAGCATGGCTTTTATTACGACATGCGGCTGCCGCGCGCGCTCCAGCCCGAGGACCTGCCGGAGATCGAAAAGCGCATGCGCAAAATCGTCGCGCGCCGGCCCGCGTTCAGCCGCGCGGAGATCGAGCGCCAGCGCGCCATCGAGCTGTTCCGGGAATGGCGGCAGGAATTCAAGCTGGAGCTTTTGGCCGGCATCGCGGACGACCGCGTCTCCCTGTACAAGCAGGACCGCTTCATTGACCTTTGCGCCGGCCCGCATGTGGCCAACGGTGAAGTCTGCGGGCATTTCAAGCTGACCAGCGTCGCCGGGGCGTATTGGCGCGGCGATGAACACCGGCCGATGCTGCAGCGCATCTACGGCACCGCGTGGGAGACCGAAGCCGAACTGGCGGAATATCTCCAGTTTTTGGAGGACGCCAAGCAGCGCGATCACCGCCGGCTGGGGCAGCAGCTGGATCTGTTCAGCTTCCATCCCTGGACCGCGGGCTGCCCGTTGTGGCATCCGCGCGGCGTGATGGTGCGGAACGAGTTGTTGCGCCTATGGCGGGAAACGCACGCCGCGGCGGGCTATCAGGAAATCCTGAACCCGGTCTTGTACCGCAAGGACCTGTTTGAGACCTCCGGCCATTGGGGCCACTTCCGGGAAAACATGTTCCTGGTGACCGAGGGCACGCCGCTGGAACCACCCGCTGCTGCGGAAACCCAAAGCGCGGACGGTGCGGCGGCCAGCCGGGCGGCGGCGGAGCGGGCGGCGGCCCCCAAACCCGAGCCGGCCATGGCGCTCAAGCCCATGAACTGCCCGGATACCATGCTTTTTTACAAGACCCGGCAGCATTCCTACCGCGACCTGCCGCTGCGCATCTCGGAAGGCCAGCTGCTGCACCGCAATGAGCCCATGGGCGCCCTGCACGGGCTGATGCGGGCGCGGGTGTTCACCCAAGACGACGCCCATCTGTTCGTGCGGCCGGAGCAGATTCAAGACGAAATGGCCGGCGTTCTGGCGCTGCTGGCCAAGATCTACGGCTTTTTCCAGCTGCGCTACACGGTCACGCTCTCCACCCGGCCGGAGCAGGCGATGGGCGAGGCGGAACTGTGGGCCTCGGCGGAGAACGCGCTAGCCGAGGCGCTGCGGGCGGCGGGGCTGCACTACGCCACCGACCCCGGCGGCGGCGCCTTCTATGGGCCGAAGATTGACGTCAAGATTCAGGACAGCCTGGGACGGGAATGGCAGTGCGGCACCGTGCAGCTGGATTTCCAAATGCCGCGGCGCTTCGGGCTGGAATACATTGACCGGGACGACCAGCCGCGCACGCCGGTGGTCATCCATCGCGCCCTGTTCGGCTCCGTGGAGCGGTTCTTGGGCATTCTGCTGGAGCACTTCGCCGGGGCGCTGCCGACCTGGCTGGCGCCAGTGCAGGCGGTGGTGCTGCCCATCGCCGAGGGACAGGACGAGTACGCCGCCGAGGTGGCCGCCCAAGGCCGGGCGCTGGGGTTGCGGATGGAGGTGGGGTCCGCCAGCAGCAAAATCGGCTACCGCATCCGCGAGGCGGAGCTGCAAAAAATTCCCTACATGCTGGTGGTGGGCAAGCGCGAGGCGGCGGAGGGAACCGTGGCGGTCCGGACCTATCAGGAAAAGGACCGGGGCGCGATGGCGGCGGCCGCGGCGCTGGAGGAAATCGCCCGCCGCAGCCGGGACCGGGAGCTGGACGTTACGGTGAAGGACTACGCCCGGCTCTTCGCCAGCGAGGATCCCGCCCCGGCGGCGGCGTACTAGCGCCGGGAGCGGATGCCCCGGCCCTGCCTATGCCGGAAGGCTGCGGGCGGCCTGGGCGGGCGGATCCCAGCGGGAAGGGCTGCCGCAGGCGAGGCTGGGGCCCGTGCCCGCGGATGCCGCACTCCGGCGCTGCCGCGCGCGCCCGTCGGCGGCTGCGCGGCGCGAAGGCGGATCGGCGTTCAGCCTACACTGGTAGGTACATGGGGCTGATTACCGCCAGCCGACAGGAACCAGCCGCCCAGCGGCCGCGGCAAGTGCTGGCGCGGCGCACGGCGCATTATTTGGCCGCGTCGGAAACCCACACCTTCGCGTTTTCCATCGCCGCGCAGGCGCTGCTGTCGTTTTTTCCGTTCATGGTGTTTTTGCTGGCGCTGACGCGGAATGTGCTCCATTCGCAGCGGCTGTTTCACGGCCTGCTCACCCTGATCGGCGCGTATTTGCCCATCCATGACGCGCCCAACCTGCACGACCGGCGCTATATTCTGGACACGCTGCAAGCCATCGTGGTGCACCACCATCAAGCGCAGATTTTCTCCCTGCTCATCTTGCTGGCTGCCTGCGCCGGCATGTTCATTCCCTTGGAGGTGGCGCTGAACCGCATTTGGAGCGCGCCGCGCAACCGGCCGTATTGGCACGCCTGGGTGGTGGCGTTGGGCCTTTCGTTCGCCTGCGGCGTCCTGGGCCTGCTGTCGGCGTCGCTGACGGCGCTGTCGGAAAGTTATTCCGATCGCCTGGCGCATTTCATATGGAAGCATTCGCCGGTCCCGCTGGGTGCGTTACATCATCTAATTCCGAATGTTACCGAGGCGCTGGTGCGGGCAGGAGCCGTGCCGGTGACGGTGGCCGTGTTCTTCCTCATCTATTGGCAGCTTCCCAACGCCTCCGTGCCGGCGGTGGTGGCGCTGGAGGCGGCGGTGGTGGCGGGGCTGGGATGGGAGGCGTCCAAGTACATCTACATTGCCCTGCTGCCCTGGCTGAACTTCCGCGACATTTACGGCCCGTTTAGTTTGTCCATTTCCCTGCTGCTGTGGGCGTATGTCTCGGCGTTGTTGCTGCTGGTTGGCGCGGAGGTGATGGCGGAGTCGCGCCGGCTGCGCGGCCTGGCCGGCGCCGCTGCCTAGGCCCGGGGCGAACCCCGTGCCGGCAGGCCGCGGCGGGAGGGGAAAGTGGCGCCGGGAGGTGACCACTTCGATGCCGGGCAAGTTGCAGATTATTCAGGCGTTGCCGGGTGCAGTGGGAGGCGGATGGCATTAAAATACAAGGTATAGGGCTTTCGCCTTGACTTGGCCCAACCCGTAGGCGTAAAGTTCGGCTCCGTCAGCTTTTTTTCAAGGAATACCCACCATGGATTTTGGCAGTGAAACCGGGATGGCGCGGGCCACCGAAACCGAAACTACCAGTGCTTCGACTCCCCCGACGGAGAGCCAGACGACGCGTGCCGAGGCGCGGCGCCGCGGCCCCGGCCTGGCCTTTCGCCGCCACTTTACGCGCGCCGGACTGTCACCCTATGACGAGGTGAGCTGGGAAAAGCGCACGGCGCTGATCCAAAACGAAAAGGGCGAGACGATTTTCGAGCAGCGCGACGTGGAGACGCCGCGGGACTGGTCGCAGACGGCCACCAACATCGTGGCCTCCAAGTACCTGCACGGCCGCGTCGGGGTGGACCGCGAAAGCAGCGTGCGGCAGCTGGTCGCCCGCGTGGCGGAGACCATCCGTGACTGGGGCATGGAAGGCGGCTATTTCCGCGGCGAAGAAGATGCCGCAGTGTTTCACGATGAGTTAGTGCACCTGCTGGTCCAGCAGAAGGCGGCGTTTAACTCGCCGGTGTGGTTCAACTGCGGCGTGCACCGCCTGGAGCCGGACTCCGACGCCGCCAACTGGCACTGGGATGAAGCGCGGCAGGCGCCGGCCTTCGCCAAGGTGGGGTATCGGCGCCCGCAGTGCTCGGCCTGCTTCATCAACTCCGTGCAGGACTCGCTGGACAGCATCCTCACCCTGGCCAAGACCGAAGGCATGCTGTTCAAATGGGGCTCGGGAACGGGCACCAACCTGTCGCCGATTCGCAGCTCGGCGGAGTCCTTGTCCGGCGGCGGAATCGCCAGCGGGCCGCTGAGCTTCATGAAGGGCTTCGACGCCTTCGCCGGGGTCATCAAGAGCGGCGGCAAGACGCGGCGAGCGGCGAAGATGGTGATTCTGAACGCCGACCACCCGGACATCGAGGAGTTCATCGCCTGCAAGGCCAAGGAAGAGCAGAAGGCGTGGACGCTGGTGCGGTCCGGCTACGACTCCTCCCTGGACGGCGAGGCCTATTCCTCGATCTTCTTCCAGAACGCCAACAACAGCGTGCGCGTCACCGATGAGTTCATGCGCGCGGCGGAGCTGGGCGAAGGCTGGGCGCTGCGCCGGGTGGCGGGCGACCGCGGCGTGGTGAAGATGGTCAGCGCGCGGGAGCTGCTGGAGCAGATCGCGGAGGCCGCCTGGCAATGCGGCGACCCGGGCATGCAGTACGACACCACCATCAACCGCTGGCACACCAGCAAGCACACCGGCCGCATCAACGCCTCCAATCCCTGCTCGGAGTACATGTTCCTGGACGATTCGGCCTGCAACCTGGCCTCCATCAACCTGATGAAGTTTCTCGGCGCCGGGGGCGGCTTCGACGTCGCCGGCTACCGGCAGGCGATTGGCGTGCTGATCACCGCGCAGGAGATCCTGGTGGACAACGCCAGCTATCCCACCCAGGCCATCGCGCAAAACTCCCATGACTACCGGCCGCTGGGGCTGGGCTACGCCAACCTGGGGGCGCTGCTGATGGCCTCCGGCCTGCCCTACGACAGCGACGCCGGACGGGATTACGCGGCGGCGATTACCGCCATTCTGTCGGGCGAAGGCTATTTGCAGTCGGCGCGGATCGCCGGCGCTCTGGCCGGGAACGCGGCGGAAGATAATGCGGCGGGGGACGCCGCCGGGGCCTTCCCGGGTTTCGCCCGCAACCGCGAGCCGATGCTGGACGTGATCCGCATGCACCGCGCGGCGGTCAACAACATCCAGGCGCGCAACGTGCCGGAGCCGGTCCTGGCCGCGGCCCGCGCCTGCTGGGATGAGGCCCTGGACGCCGGCACGCGGCACGGCTACCGCAACGCGCAGGTGACCGTGCTGGCGCCGACCGGCACCATCGGCTTCATGATGGACTGCGACACGACCGGCATCGAGCCCGACCTGGCGCTGGTCAAGTACAAGAAGCTGGTCGGCGGCGGCATCATCAAAATCGTCAACCAAAGCGTGGACAAGGCGCTGCTGAAGCTGGGCTACACCCCGCAGCAATCCTCGGCGATCGTGGCCTACATTGACGCCACGGGCACCATCGAAGGCGCCCCGCACCTGAACCCCAACCAACTGGCGGTCTTCGATTGCTCCTTCAAGCCGGCCAACGGCACGCGGTTCATCCATTACTCCGGCCACGTCAAGATGATGGCCGCCTGCCAGCCGTTTCTCTCCGGCGCCATCTCCAAGACGGTGAACATGCCGGAGGCGGCGACGCCGGCCGACATCATGCAGGTCTACATTGATGGCTGGAAGCTGGGCTTGAAGGCGATCGCCATTTATCGCGACGGCAGCAAGAAGTCCCAGCCGCTGTCGGCGATGGCCAACAAGGCCGAGAAAGCGGAGGCGCCCGAAGCTGCGCCCGCGCCGGCGCCCAGCCCCCGGCCCTATCGCCGCCGGCTGCCCGATGAGCGGCAATCGCTGACGCACAAATTCAAGATCGGCGGGCACGAAGGCTACCTGACCGTGGGGATGTACGAGGACGGCCAGCCGGGCGAAATCTTCGTGACCATGGCCAAGGAAGGCTCGACCATCAGCGGCTTGATGGACAGCTTCGCCACGGCCATCTCCCTGGCGCTCCAGCACGGCGTGCCGCTGCAACTGCTGGTGGACAAGTTCTCCCATACCCGCTTCGAGCCCAGCGGCTGGTCGGGCAGCGCGGAGATCGGCTACGCCAAATCCATCATGGATTATCTGTTCCGCTGGCTGGGCCTGAAGTTCCTGGGCCAGCAGCCGCCGGCGCCGAAGGTAGTCGAGGCGCTGCACGGCCCGCGCGGTGAGGCGCAGGAGCAGTTGGAGGACGCCGGGCAGATCCCGCTGATCGCCACCGAAGGCGGCGGAACGAACGACGTTGCCCCCGGCCGGGCGCTGACCGGCCTGGATGCGCCGCCCTGCCACAACTGCGGCAGCATGATGGTGCCCAACGGCGCTTGCTTCAAATGCGTCAACTGCGGCGAAACCAGCGGCTGTAGCTAAGTTCCGGCGCTTGCGCGCCGGAACGGGGACGAGGGGCTAGGGACGAGGGACGAGCAGAATAGCCACCGCGCTCCCATAGCACCCGACCGGCATCGCTCTCGACCCCGGCTACGGAGAAAGTGGGATGGCCGTCTTCGGCTGTCATTCCCCGCCACCGCGAGCCGGCCGGGCGTCGCCGTCGCCGCCGGGCCTCAGCGAGAGAGCCCTGCGACGGGGATTGTGGGATAGCCGTCCTGGCTGGCTGCCATCCTTCGCCGTCAGGAGCCCACTTTATGGCGACGCCGCCTATCCGCAGCCCGCGCGCCGGCCCAGCCGCCGTCGTACCCTAAAGCCATGCAGATTCGATCGTTGGGACGCAGCGGGCTGAAGGTTTCCTGCCTTTGCCTGGGAACGATGACCTTCGCCAATCAGGCCGACGAAGCCGAGTCGGGGGCGATCATGAACCGGGCCTGGGAGATGGGCGTCAACTTCTTCGACACCGCCGACGCCTATCCCGTGCCGCCGACGCCGGCGACGGCCGGGGGCACGGAAGCGGTCATCGGCCGTTGGCTGGCGGCGCAAGGCCCGGCGCGGCGCCAGGGGCTCGTGCTGGCCAGCAAATGCCGCTTCCCCATGGGCGAGGCGCCCAACGACGGCGGCTTGTCGCGGCGTCACATCCTGGAGGCCTGCGAGGCCAGCCTGCGGCGGTTGAAGACCGACTGGATTGACCTTTACCAAGTCCATGCGCCGGACCCCAGCACGCCCATCGAAGAAACGCTGCGGGCGCTCGACGATCTGGTGCGCCAGGGGAAGGTGCGCTACATCGGCTGTTCGAACTTCGCCGCATGGCAGTTAGCGCTCAGCCTGGGCGCCAGCGAGCGGCGGAATCTGGAAGCGTTTGTTTGCGTGCAGCCCCGCTACAACCTTTTGGCGAGGGACATTGAAGCCGAGCTGTTGCCGCTCTGCCGGGATCAGGGGATTGGCGTGATCGCCTACAACCCGCTGGCGGGCGGCATGCTGACCGGAAAGTACCGCCGTGGCGAGTCGCCGCGGGAGGGCACGCGCTTCGCGCTGGGCGGACAGACCGGAAGGATCTACCGGGAACGGTATTGGCAGGATGCCTATTTGGCGGCGGTGGACGGCCTGCGCGACTACTGCGCCAAGCGCAAGATCTCCTTGGCCCAGCTGGCCGTCGCCTGGCTGATCGCGCAGCCCGGCATCACCTGCGGCATCGTCGGGGCCAGCCGCGCCAGCCAGCTGGAAGAAACACTGCCGGCCGCGGCGCTGGAGCTGACCGCGGAAGACCACGCGGCCTGCGAGGCGGCGTGGTACCAAATCCCCCGCCGCCCGCTGACCGCCGGCGCCGTACAGCCCGAACGCCGGAACTAATCGGGGAACCGTGTCGCGGCCCGCCCGCAGCCCCGGAAAAAGTAGGATCGCCGTCACCGGCTGTCAGGCCCGTCGCGCGGAGAAAGTGAGATAGCCGTCCTCGGCTGTCGTTCCTCGCCCCGCCACAACATAGTGGAATGGGCTGTAGCCAGTGCGACGGCGGGCTTTGGCCCGCCGCCGCCGCGCGCACGTTGGGAGGAAGTGGGCGCCCCGCGCGCATTCCCCGGAACAACCGCCCCGAGCGCCCCGCCCGCGCCCGAACGTTGCCGAACGTACCGAACGTTTTGGGTTGCCAGCCCGGGTGGAACCTGAAAAGATGGAAGGTCGCCGCGTTCGCGGCCCACAAGGAAAAGCGATTGACCACCACCCGCTCCGACATTGCGCCCGCGGAGGGCACACTTGGCGTCTTGATTCCCGGCCTGGGAGCCGTCGCCACCACCTTCATCGCCGGCGTCGAGGCCATCCGCCGCCATCAGGCCGCGCCGATCGGCTCGCTGACCCAGATGGGGGCGATTCGTTTGGGTAAGCGGACGGAAAACCGCAACCCCCTGATCCGCGACTTCGTGCCGCTGGCCAAGCTGGACGACCTGGTCTTCGGCGGCTGGGATATCTACGAAGGCGACTGCTATCAGGCGGCGGCGCGGGCGGAGGTGCTGGAGCCGAAATTGCTCGCGAGCGTTCGGCCGGCGCTGGAGGCGATTCGCCCGATGCCGGCCGTATTCGACCAAAATTACGTCAAGCGGCTGAATGGGCCGAACGTCAAACCGGGCACCAACAAGATGGAGCTGGCCGAGGCGCTGCGCGAGGACATCCGGCGGTTCCAAAAAACCAGTGGCGCGGCGCGGCTGATCATAATCTGGTGCGGCTCGACGGAAGCCTTCCGCCGTCCCGGCGCGGTGCACGCCAGCCTGGCGGCGTTCGAGGCGGGCCTGAGAAACAACGATCCCGACATCGCCCCCAGCATGATCTACGCCTACGCCGCGCTACAGGAGGGCGTGCCCTACGCCAACGGCGCGCCCAACCTGACCACGGAAATTCCCGCCCTGTTGGAGTTGTCGCGGGCCAAGGGAGCGCCGGTCTGCGGCAAGGATTTCAAAACCGGGCAAACGCTGATGAAGACCATCCTCGCGCCCGGATTAAAGGCCCGCCTGCTGGGGCTTTCCGGATGGTTTTCCACCAATATCCTGGGCAACCGCGACGGCGAAGTGCTGGACGATCCGGAGTCGTTCAAGACCAAGGAAGAATCCAAACTTTCGGTTCTGGAGCACATTCTCCAGCCGGACCTTTACCCGGAGTTGTACAAGAACTTCTACCACAAGGTCCGCATCAACTATTACCCTCCGCGCGGCGACAACAAAGAAGGCTGGGACAACATTGACATCTTCGGGTGGCTGGGCTACCCGATGCAGATCAAGATTGATTTCCTTTGCCGCGATTCCATTCTCGCCGCGCCGATCGTGCTGGATCTGGTCTTGTTCTTGGATTTTGCCCGCCGCTGCGCGGAGCTGCGGGACAAAGGCATTCAGGAATGGCTGTCGTTCTATTTCAAAAGCCCGATCACCCCGCCGGGGCTGTATCCCGAACACGATCTGTTCATTCAGTTGATGAAGCTGAAGAACACGCTGCGCCACATCCAAGGCGAGGAGCTGATCACCCACCTCGGCCTGGAATATTACGACTAGCCGCGCTGGCCGTTGGAAGTGGCGGCGCCGGGCACTGAGCCGCCGCATGCGTGGAACGGGCTTGAGCCCGCGCCGCGGCGGGCTTTGGCCCGCCGCGGCGCGGTAGACCGCAGGGCGGCCACCGCCCGGCCTGCTAGAACGCGTGCCGCCAGGCCAGCACGTTCACCGACAACCCAATGCGCAGCGACCGGCCCAGGGCCGGATAGCCGAAGACCTGCTGCGTGGCCTCATTGAAGGCGTTGTCCATGGCGCCGTGCAGAGTCAGCGCCGGGCTGAGGTGGACGTAGCCGCTGAGGTTGAACAAGTGGTAGGCCGGCGCTAGGTCATGGTTGGGCAACAGCAGCGTATTGCCGAAATTGGCGTCGCTGAGAAACGTGCTGGCGTCGCGGCGGCTGGAATAGACCACGCCGCCGATCAAGGCCCAGGGACCGGGGACATAGCCGAATTCGAAGCTGCCCGATTCCGGCGCGGCTTCAAAGGGCCGGCCGCCAACCAAGGGCGCGTAGGCGCCGATTGGGACGCCGGGAAAATTCGGGTTGATGGACGGGAACAGCGCGTCGGTGGAAAGACTGGACAGAACACGGGCGTCCGAATAGGTATAGCTAAGGCGGGAGAGGAAGCCCAGCGCGCGCAGGCGATACTCCAGCTCGAGGCCCTTGGCGCTTTCCGTCAGCGAGTTGAAGTCCGCTCCGTAGGGCGCGGGCCCCAGCGCCCGGCCGCCCAAGCCCAACAGGGCGTAGGCGGAGGAGGGCACGAACTCGATCATGTTGTAATAGCGATTGTCGAAAAACGTGGCGCTGAGGCGCATGTGATCGCCCCACAGGAATTGATCCACGCCGGCGTCGAAATCCCGGCCCCGCTGCGGTCCCAGCGGGCTGACGCCGATGGCGCGCGCCTGGGCCGGCCCGCCCAGCGCCAGCGCCAAAGCGTACAGCGAGGACTGCTCCTGCGACAGCGTGGGGTTTTTCAGCGCCGTGCCGGCCGAGACGCGCAGGCGCGTCTCATCCAGCCATCCGCCGCGGCTGAGGCGCGGAAAAAACGCCAGGCTGCCCTGCGGATTGACCGTCGCGCCGAACGGCGTTTCCCGGTCCACCGAAACGCCGCCGCTGGCGAACAGCCGGTTCCACAGCCCGCCGCGCAGTTCGGCGAAGCCGCCATTGTCATGCAGGCTGAGCGGCGCCGGGGCGATGGCCCGGTCCTGAGTGTAGCGGTAGCCGCCGATCACCTCCCAGCCCGGCGCCAGATGCCAAATGCTGCGCCATTGCGCGAACCAGCGCTGGGTGTCCGAGGCGAAATCCATGGGATAGATCCCGCCGTAATCCAAGATGGCTTGGCCGGTCGCGGAGTAGCCATTGGCGCCGGTGATGGTGACAACGTTGCCGACGTAGTTGCCGTTGACCAGCGTGCCCGCCGGCGCGGGATCGAAGTAGCCGTAGTTGATCGCCGCCTGTCCGAACAGCCAATCGTTTTCCCAATGCGGCGAGGTCCATTGGTGCCACGAGAGCGTGTCGTAGGTTTCGCCCTCGCGGTCGTAGGCGCCGTCCGGGGTTCCGTAGAACGCGAACGCGTTGGGGTTGCCGCCGCCGCTGCCGGCGTAATGGATGGTGAGGCGCAGAATATTGTTGGCATCCATCGCCCAGCCGAAATTGCCGGCGTAGGTACGGTCGAGAAAGTGATTGTTCGGGATTTGGTTATGGGTGCCGAGATAGGCGAAATTGGCGGCGTAATCCAAGGAACCGTCGCTGCCCGCCAGACTGGCGGAGTTTTGCGTGGTGGCGAAGGAGCCGTAGCCGACATCGGCGCGCAGCTCGGGCCCGGGATTGTCGGCGCCGCTGGCGGAGGCGAGAGAGACGACGCCGGAGATGGCGTCGGAGCCGTAGACGACGCTGTCCGGTCCGCGCAGGATCTGCACCTGCTGGATGCCGGCGGGCAGCAACGTGGCGTAATCGAAATAGCCGAGGTCGGGGCGCTGGATGGGCATGCCATCCAGCAGCACGGTGGTGAATTGGCTGGCGCCGCCGCGGATGAACAGCGAGGTCAAGCCGCCGACCGCGCCGTCCCGCACCACCTGCACGCCGGGACGCTGGGCCAACAGGTCGGAAACGGTCAGCGGCCGCTGGCGGCGCAACTGCGCGGCGGTGATGGTGGAAACCGTTTCGCCGACCTCCGCGCCCGGCTCCGGCGCGCCCGTGGCCGTCACCACCACCGACTGCTCCACCGGCGCCAAGGCCAGGCTGACGGTATAGGAGTACGCGGCGCCGGCGCGGAAGCGCAAAACCACGCGGCGCGGAGCGAAGCCGCGCAGACGGGCCGTCAGCCAATAGGCGCCGGGAGGGATCGCGGCGAAGTGGTAATGGCCGCGGGCGTCGCTCTTGGCATGCAGCACCGTTTCGCCGTGCTCGCTGACCAGTTCCACGGCCGCGCCGGGCGCGGGGCGGCCCAAGGCGTCGCGCACCGTGCCGGACAGCGCGGCGGTATGGCGGCCGGGGCCGGGCGGAACGGCGGTTCCGGCTGTCGGGGCGGTGGGGCGTCCGCCGCTGCGAAATGACCGCAGCGCAGGCGCCGCCGCGCGGGCGACCGCCGCGCAGCAGAGCGGCGCCCCGCAGCCGAGGACAGCCAATAGGAAAAGGGAAATGCGGCAGGGGCTAACCCCGCCGCGTCGTGACCGAAGGGACCGGCGCATTGCACGCTCCTTGCGGGCCCACGCCCGCGAAACGCAGCCAATACCGCGGCCCACCACCATTACCCGCTCCGGCTTCTGACCGGATTGTCCCGCCGTCCGCCGGCGAATCGCCGGCGCGACCAACGGGGCTCCGTCCAGGGACGGGCGGCTGAGCCGCATATGCTTGGGGCAGGTCTCCTGGCTCGCGGGTCAACGCCTAATCCTCGCCTTCCCCGGCCGGCTAGGCCGAGTGGCATGCGGAGGGCAGGCTCGCCGCTTACAGTGGCGGGGCCGCGCGGGATTTGCACCCGGCTTCCCTTTTCAGTCCCTTGCGGGACCACCCCAAGCGCTCAATAAGCAGGAGTGAGTGTAGCACGCCGGGCAGTCACGGCGCAGAAAGTACGACACCCTCCCCACCGTCCCGTTGGGGTGCGGTCGGCTCGTCCCATTCCCGCCGAATCCGCCCCTCCACCCCGGCGCCGCAAGCACGGGAAATAGGCCAGCCGTCCTCGGCTGTTGCTCCTGGCCCGTTCGCGGCGGTCCCTCCTCAACGCCGCGAGCCGTCCGCCCATTCGGCTGCTAGAATCACCCCAGCCGTTCTCGGCACGCCGAAAGGGAGTTGCAGTTATCGCATGATTTGGATCGCCAGCCTGACCGTCATTTTGGCCGCCGTCGCGGCGCTGTTCGCCGCCCTGGCCTGGGCTTCCGCCCGGCGCCGGCCGGACGCCGAGGCGGCGGCGCAGCCGCTGTACCAGATGCTGCGCACGGAAATGGAGCGGGCGCGCAGCGCGGCGGAGGAGCAGGCGCGGGGCCTGCGCTCCGAGTTGGCCAGCCATGGCGAGGCGCTGCGCCAAGCCGTGGGCCAGCGGCTGGACGCGGCGGCGGCGGCGCAGACGGACGGCGCCAGGCAGCTGCGTGAGGAGATCACGGGCAATTTCCGCGCCCTGGGGCTGAACGTCCATGCAGCGCTGGAGCAGCTGGGCGGGCAGCAAAAAGAACGGCTGGCGGCGGTGGCCACGGCGCTGGAAAACCTGACCGGGCAGCAGGAGCGGGCGCAAGCGGCGCTGCGCGAATCGGTGGAAGGTCGGCTGGACGCCATCCGCGCCGAAAGCGCCACCAAGCTGGAAGAGATGCGCCAGACGGTGGACGAAAAACTGCAAGCCACGCTGGAGACGCGGCTAGGCGAATCCTTCAGCCGCGTGGTCGAACATTTGGAGCGCGTGCACAAGGGCATCGGCGAAATGCAGACCCTGGCGGCGGGCGTCGGCGATTTGAAGCGCGTGCTCTCCAGCGTGCGCGCGCGGGGCGTCTTCGGCGAGGTCCAGCTCGATCGCCTGCTGGTGGACCTGCTGGCGCCGGATCAGTTCGTGCGCAACGCGCGCATCAAGGAAAACTCCCTGGAGCGGGTCGAGTTCGCCATCCGCCTGCCCGGCCGCGGCGAAGCCGGGGAAGTTCTGCTGCCGGTGGACGCCAAGTTCCCCCAGGAAGATTACGAGCGCCTGGTGGCGGCCGCCGAGCGCGGCGATCCCGAGGCGGTCGAGGCGGCCTCCGCCGCGCTGGCCGAGCGCATCACCGAATGCGCCAAGGCCATACGCGAAAAATATATCTCCGTTCCCAAAACCACCGACTTCGCCATCTTGTTTTTGCCCACCGAAAGCCTCTACGCCGAGGCGCTGCGCCGGCCGGGCCTGTTCGAGCGCATCCAGCGCGATCTGCACGTCACCCTCACCGGCCCCACCACGCTGACCGCGCTGCTGAACGCATTGCAAATGGGCTTCCGCTCACTGGCCATCGAAAAGCGCTCCAGCGAGGTCTGGCAGATTTTGGGCGCGGTGCGCGGCGCCTTCGCCAACTACAACACCGTCGTGGACAAACTCCATCGCCAGCTCGTCACCGCCACGCGGTCGGCCGAGGAGTTGGGCAAAAAAGCGCGAACCGTGGACCGCAAGCTGCGCGACATCGAAGCCGCTCCTGAGGCCGCCCTCCCCGCTCTCCTCGGCCCCGCAGCCGCCATCGGCTCCTCCCCCGAAGGCGAGGAGGACGCCAACGGCGCCGGCGAAGCCACCGAGGGTGAACCCCACAGCCGCGCCGCCGGCGCCCGCTAGGCCGGCCCGGACGGCGTTCCTGCCGACCCGTCGGCACGGACCCGGCCCCGCCTGCGCCACTGCGCCCGCGCCACCGAGCTCCGCCCCCACGCCGCCGCCCGGCCTCGGCCAAGCCCCGGCGCGCCCTGGGGTTTCGCTCCCGCGCGTCGGGCGCGTGCTGCCGGCCCTGACCTCCGACCCCTAACCAGGCGACAATCGCGTGATGCAGCATTTCGCCTAAAAGGGGCGTGATTTGGCGGCCACTCTCACCTATTGCTTTCTCCTCGGCCTGCTCCACGGCATTTTGCCCGATGAGCACACCTGGCCGATCACCTTCAGCTATGCGATCGGCAGCGGCAGCGGCGCGGCGGGAATGCGCGCCGGCCTCTATTTCGCCGGGGCGTTTACCGTGCAGCGTATGCTGATGTCCGAGCTCGCCTACCTGGCGCTGGCGCCGCTGCTCCGCTCTCCCGCGGTGAACGCCGCCGTCTACGTGGTGGTTGGGGTGGTGATGGTACTGGCCGGCCGGCTGCTCTTCCGCCGGCATCGCTACGGCCACATCCATCTGCTGGGGCATCATCACCGTTCTCCCGCCGAAATGGAATGCAGCGGCGCGCTCGTTACCCGGCAGCACGAGGCGGCCGCGCCGGGAAAAGCGTCGCCGCTGCACTGGATCCTGCTGCATGGCTTCATCGCCGGGTTTGGCCTGGGAGGCTTTGCGCTGTTCGTCAATGGCGTGGCCGCCCCGGCGATGCCCAACGCCTGGCTGGGCTGGCTGCCCGGGCTGTGCTTCGGCTCCGGGACCGTGGCGTCGCTGGCCGCCGTCGGCGCGGCGTTCGCGCTCGGCCCGCGGCGGCTCGGGGGACTTAGCGAAGCAGCCGCAAGGCGCTTCGGCGCCCGCGCCGGCGCGCGCATGCTGCTGGCGGGCGGCGTTCTATTCACGGTGGCGGGCCTGGCCATGGCGGCCGGGGCCGGACGCCATTGGCCGGTCAACATCGGCTACGTGGTCATCGCGCTGTTCGTCGCCGTGGTTGCGATCCCGGCCATGTTCGTGAGCTGGCGGGAGGCGAGGGAAGCGGGCCTGAGGCCGCCGCGCTAGCCGGCGCGGCCTAGCCGCGCTGCCGCGAAGGCCTGCCGGCGGCGCCGAAGCAAATAGGTCACCGAAAAGATACAATCAGCCAATGCGCGGTAAGAGGCGCCGGGAGGCGCGGCCCACCAATTTTTTCGCCCGCTCGCAACGGCGCACCGTGCTCGCCTATGCCGCCATGCTGGCCGCCGCGGCGGGCATCTTTCTCGCCATCCGCGCGGTGGGCCTGCGCCTCACCGCTCCCGCGCCGCCGCCCGCCGCGGCCGGCAGCGCCAATCCCGCCGGCGCCGGCGCCGTCGGCCATGTGCTGCTGGCCCTACTGGTCATCCTGATCGCCGCGCGCGGCATGGGCGCCCTGTTCGCCCGCTTTCGCCAGCCGCCGGTGGTGGGTGAGATGATCGCCGGCATTCTCCTGGGCCCCTCGCTGCTGGGCCGATTCGCACCCGGCGTATTCGCCTACATCCTGCCCCACGCGGTGGCCCCCTATGTTGCGGTCCTAGCCCAGGTAGGCGTCATCCTCTACATGTTCCTCATCGGCGTGACGCTGGACACCAGCCTGCTGCACAGCCGCGCCCACGCCTCGGTCGCCATCTCCCACGCCAGCATCATCGCCCCGTTCCTGGCGGGCAGCGCGCTCACCCTGTGGCTGTATCCGCTCTATTCCTCCCGCGCCGTCTCCTTCACGGTCTTCGCCCTGCTGCTCGGCGTCGCCATCTCCATCACCGCCTTCCCGGTATTGGCGCGCATCCTGCGCGACCGCGGCATGCACACCAGCCGCGTCGGCGCCATCGCCCTGGCCTGCGCCGCCGTGGACGACGTCACCGCATGGTGCCTGCTGGCCTTCGTGGTCAGCGTCGCCCACGCCCAGCCCGCCCACATCGTCAAGACCCTGGCGCTCACCGCCGTCTTTCTCGCCGCGGTGTTCCTGCTGGCCAGCCCCGCCGCCCGCTGGTATGCCAGCCGCTACCGCCGGGGCGACGGCGAGGGCGAGCAGCAAGCCGTCGTCGTGGCCTGCGTGGCGTTGCTGCTCGCCTCTCTCGCCACCCAGCGCATCGGAATTCAGGCGCTCTTCGGCGCCTTCCTGATCGGCGTGGTCATTCCGCACGATTCCTTGCTCGCCCGTGATCTGACCCGCAAACTCGAGGATCTAGTCGTGGTGCTGTTTCTTCCCGCGTTCTTCGTATTTACCGGCCTGCGCACGCAGATCGGCCTGATGAACAACCTCCGCGATTGGCTGGTCTGCCTGGTGGTGATCCTGGTGGCCGCGCTCAGCAAGTTCCTCAGCGGCGCCGCCGCCGCGCGGCTGACGGGGCTGCCGTGGCGCCAGTCCGCCTCCTTGGGCGCGCTGATGAACGCCCGCGGCCTGGTGGAACTCATCGTCCTCAACATCGGACTGGACCTGCATGTCCTCACCCCCACGCTCTTCGCCATCCTGGTCCTCATGGCGGTGGTCACCACGCTGATGACCGCGCCCGTGCTTAACGCCGTGCTCGGCGAGAGGGAGGCGGTGCTGATGGAGCAGGTCTCTTGATCTCCCCGCCGCTGGCCACGCCGCCGCCGTTTCCCGTCTTGCTTTTGATCTCCATCGTGGCCGGCTTTATCGGCGCCATGAGCGGCATGGGCGGAGGCATTATCCTCATTCCCGCCCTCACGCTGCTGGGCGTCAACATCAAGGTGGCGATCGCCATAAGCATTCTCTCCGTCATCGCCACCTCCAGCGGTTCGGCTTCGGCCTACGTCCGCGACCACATCACCAACCTCAAGGTGGGCATGTTCCTGGAGATGTTCACCATCGTGGGCGCGATCGTCGGCGCCCGCATCGCGCTCGCCGCCTCGGCCCGGCCGTTGTATATCGCCTTCGGCCTGGTTCTGCTCGGCTCCTGGCTGGCGCTGCTGATGGCCGGCCATGGCACCTGGCAGACAGCGGCGCCGCAGGACGGCTTCACGCACTGGCTGGAGTTGGAGGGCGCCTATTACGACCAGGCGCAGGGCCGGCGAATCGAGTACAAGGCCCGGCGCGCCTATCTCGGCGCGCCGCTGATGTGCTGCGCCGGCTTGATTGCCGGCCTGCTGGGCATCGGCGCGGGCGCCGTCAAAGTGCTGATCCATGATCTGGTCATGGGCCTTCCGCCGAAGGTATCCACCACCACCAGCAACCTGATCATCGGCGTCACCGCCCTGGCCGGCGCCAGCGTTTACCTCGCCGCCGGCCTGATCTCGCCCGCCATCGCCGCTCCCGTCGCCTTGGGCGTGGTGGTCGGCGCACTGCTCGGCACGCGGCTCTTGGTCCGCCTGACCAACCTGGCGGTCCGCCGCTTCTTTCTCGTGGTTCTTGTTCTTCTCGCCGCGGAAATGCTCTATCGCGGCCTCGCCGGAACCGTATGAACGGGCCGCCACGCTCCAGCCCGCAGCCCATTGCCCAGGGCCAGCTCAATCCCGCAGCCGGCGGCGCGGCAAGCACGACCCAGTTGCGCATGGATACATTGGTCGGCACCTTGCTGCTGATCGGCGTCATGGCCAGCCTGGCTTTGGTGGCCGCGGGAGCGATTTGGTCGTTCCTGAGCACCGGCCGCATGGTCCCGAACTATCGCATCGTCGGGATGAATTTCTTTGGTTTCGCGGTGGCCACGGCCGCGGGCCTGCGCCACGGTCTTTTCACCCCCAAGCTGCTGATCAACACGGGCATCGTCACCCTGATGCTGACGCCCTTTCTCCGGGTTCTCGCCTCCATGCTCTATTTCCTGCTGGTCAAGAATCCCAAATACACCGCCTTCACCGCGTTCGTGCTCGCCGTGCTGGCCTGGAGCCTGTTCCTGCGGCACTGACGCGCTCGCGCCGGCCCGGCTCGGCGGCTGCGCCGGGGCCGGCAGCAGGGGCAATTCGGAGGGCCCCGCGCCAGCCGCCTCGCTGCCGGTTTCCCCGCGCCGCCCAGCCTCACTTTTTGCCCGCTGGGTGAAAGCTTGCACTGAATCCAAATGACTTAGAGATGAGAAATCACTAACAATAAGTCCCCGCGCGGCCCGTGCCGCGCCTGTCGCCGGGTCCGCCCGCCTCACCCTGCGGCGTCAGGGTCTGCCCCGCCCCAGACATCTCACCCTACTCACTTCGCATAAGAAATAAATGGACGTGATTCGCCCTGAGCGCCGAGGGCCGGGCCGACGCCGCATCGCGCGGCGCGCCTGCGGCATCTGGCCATGCCGGGGCACAGCCACGTTGCCCGGTCGCATTCCCACGCCGCGCGCGCAGCGTCCTTGACGTGCGCGCGGCAGGGCGCGAAGCTTGCCGGAACGTGATCCGCGGAGTTCCCCAGGAGGGACCCTATGGACGTGTCCACCGGAAGCGTCGCGCCACCGGGCCAAACGCCATTGGCCGAGGGCGACCCGCATCAGGACGGCCGTTACCTCGCCAACAATCCTGGCTGGCATGTGCAGGATTCGGCCTACAAGGTCCGGCAAATCACTTCCCTGCTGCGCCAGCATGGGCTCACGCCGTTGCGGGTTGGCGAGGCCGGCTGCGGCGCGGGCGAAGTCCTCCGGCTGCTGCAAGGCCAGCTTCCGGCGGAGGCGGAATTGTGGGGCTACGACATTTCGCCGCAAGCCATCCAGCTCGCCACCGGGCGCGCCAATCCCCGCCTGCACGTCACGTTGGCCGACATCAGCTCCGAGCCGACGCCGCCATTCGACCTGCTGTTGGTGCTGGACGTTTTGGAACATGTCCCCGATTACCTCGGCTGGCTGGCTCGCCTGCGCGGAAAGAGCGAATGGACGTTGTTCCATATCCCGCTGGCGATCACCGTCGAATCGGTGCTGCGCCGGGCGCTGCTGGGACGCCGGGAAAAATACGGCCACCTGCACTATTTCTCCCAGGAAACCGCGCTGGCCACGCTCCGCGACGTAGGCTTCCAAGTGGTGGACTGGCGCTTCTCCCCGTACGCGGTAACCGTCGCCAGCGGGTCGGCGCAAAAGCTGGCCCGCGTCCCGCGCCGTTTGGCCTTCGCGCTGGCGCCGGAATGGGCCGCCCGGGTGTTCGGCGGGTATCACCTTCTGGTCCTCGCGCGCTAGCTCGGGCGCCTCGCAGCGCCGCCCAGTCCTGCGGGGCTGTTCCAGCCGCGGGCCCGATCCAGACCGGATCTATAAATGGGGCCTTCCGGCCGGAAAGCGGATGGCGGAAGCCGATCCGGGCGCCATATAGCTGCCGGCAGGCGGACCGCCCACGGACACAAATCGCTTCCGGTCGCCAGGGGTCGCGCCGTGTGCGCTGAGGGCAAGGGCAGCGCGAACGTGCCGCGAATTTTGCCGGACGGGCTGGAGCGCCGGCGTCCTCGCGGGCGGTGTTGCGGACTCGCGCTGGGGCCCGCGCCCGTCAGTAACCCGGGAGCGCCCGTGGGCCGAAATGCAGCTGGCTCAGGGGCGGCGGGCGCGGCGCCCGCCCCAGCCCCGGCCGCGGCGCGATTGCCGCCGCCGCGCCAGATATGGACAACCGCGCATTTGCAGCGCCGCGGGCGCGACCACGCAGTGGAATGGCGGTAAGGTAAACGGAATGGTGAAAAACCAAGACGTTCTGCGCGCGTGGGGCCGCATTTTGCAGGGGGACCAGCCGGCGCTGTCCATCGAGGTCACCAAGGAGTGCCCGCTGCGCTGCCCCGGCTGCTATGCGTTCGACGCCGATCACTTGGGGACGGGGATGGTGCTGCGGGACTTGCACGATTACCGCGGCGAGGAGCTGGTGTCCCGCATCCTGGCGCTGGTGGACCGCCTGCGGCCGCTGCACCTTTCGCTGGTGGGTGGCGATCCGCTGGTGCGCTACCGGGAGCTGGAACGCCTGCTGCCGCAGCTGGTGGCGCGGGGCGTCTTCGTGCAGGTGGTGACCAGCGCCTTCCGGCCGATCCCGGCGGATTGGGCCTCGCTGCCCGGCGTGGAAGTGGTGGTTTCGGTGGATGGGCTGCAAGCCGAACACGACCAGCGGCGCGCGCCGGCGACCTACGAGCGCATCCTGCGGCATATCCGCGGGCAGCACGTCGTGGTGCATTGCACCATCACCGGGCAGATGACGGCGCGCGCCGATTACCTGGAGGAGTTCGTGCGGTTCTGGTCCGGCAACGAGGACGTGAAGAAGATTTGGATGAGCATCTTCACGCCGCAGCAGGGAGCGGAGGCTCCGGAAATTCCCACCCCCGAGCAGCGCGCCTGGATCATCGGCGAACTGCACCGGTTGCGGCTGGCGTATCCGCGGCTGGACATGCGCCACGGCCTGGTCGAGGCGCTGCGCCGTCCGCCGGCGTCGCCGCGAGACTGCATCTTCGCACAGGTGACGCGGACGGTCTCGGCGGACCTGACCACCGCGATCACGCCCTGCCAATTCGGCGGCCGGCCGGACTGCTCGCGCTGCGGCTGCATGGCCTCCATGGGCCTGGAGGCGGTGGGCCGCCACCGTTTGCCCGGCGGCATCCCCATCGGCAAGCTGTTCCGCTGGTCGGCGGCGATCGGCCGCCGCCGGCGCGCGGCGCGGCAGCGGCGCCACGCGGCCGCCTAGCGGGCGGCGGCGGGTTCGGCGGGGGCGGGCTCGGCCTCGGCTTCAGCCGGGCGCTGGTAGTCGCAGTCGTCCTTGGGACAAGCCAGCACGGGACCGGCCTTGAGGGCCTTATAGACCAAGTACGGGTTGCCGCACTGCGGGCAGGCTTCCGGAATGGGCTTTTGCCAGATGCTGAACTTGCATTCGGGATAGCGGGAGCAGCCGTAGAAGACCTTGCCGCGGCGCGAACGCTTCTCGGCCAGGTCGCCGGTTTTGCATTCCGGGCATTTGACCCCGACCAGGTTCTGCTTGATGTACTTGCAGTCGGGGTAGCCGCTACAGGCGGTGAACTCGCCATAGCGGCCGGTCTTCACGACCAGATTCTTGCCGCACTGCGGGCAGGTCTCCTCCAGCGGGACGTCGGGCTTCTTCTGCGCGCCGTCGAGGCGGCGGGTGGTTTTGCACTCGGGATAGCCGGTGCAGGCCATGAACTGGCCGAAACGGCCGCGCTTCAACGCCATCGGCCGGCCGCAGTTCTCGCAATATTCCTCGTTGGCCTCTGGGGAGATTTCGGCGTTCTCCAGGTCGGGCAGATCCACCGCCAGCTCCCGGGTGTTGGTGCACTCCGGGTAACCGGTGCATGCCAGGAACGAACCATGCTTGCCCCAGCGCACGACCATCGGCTTGCCGCATTTGTCGCAGACCAGCTCGGTGGGCCGCTCCATGCGCTTGATGTTGGCCATGTGCTTTTCGGCGTAGGCGAGGTTGCGGGAGAATTTCTTGTAGAACTCCCGCATGGCGTCGGTCCATTTCTCCCGGCCCTCGCCGATTTCGTCCAATTCTTCCTCCAGCTTGGCGGTGTACTGGAGATCGAAGATGTCCTGGAAGTTCTCGATCAGCAGATCGTTGACCACCATGCCCAGCTCGGAGGGGATGAACTTGCCGCCGGTCTTGGTAACGTAGCCGCGCTCCTGGATGGTGCTGAGGATGGCGGCGTAGGTCGAGGGACGGCCGATGCCCTTCTCCTCGAGTTCCTTGACCAGCGAGGCTTCGGTATAGCGCGGCGGCGGCTCGGTGAAGTGCTGCTCCGGCTTCAGCGCCAGCAGCTTCAGCGTTTGCCCGGCTTCCAGCTTGGGCAGCTTGTGCTTGAGCGCCTCATCGTCGGCCTCGGGCTTGTCCTTGCTCTCCTCATAGACCTTCAAAAAGCCGTCGAACTTCAGCACCGAACCGGAGGCGCGGAGCTGGTACTGGCTGCGGTCCTTGCCCTGGGCGCGGACCTCGACGCTGGTCTGATCGAACAGCGCCGGGGTCATCTGCGAGGCCATGAAGCGTTGCCAGATGAGCTTGTAGACTTTGTACTCGTCTTCGCCGAGGTAGCGGCGGATGGATTCCGGATCGCGGGCGGGCGAGGTGGGGCGAATGGCCTCATGAGCGTCCTGCGCGCCCTTCTTGCTGGGGAACGAATTGGGCTGCGCGGGGAGATACTCCGCGCCGAATTGCTTGGCAATGAACTCCCGGCCTTCGCGCACGGCGTCCACGGAGACGCGGGTGGAGTCGGTGCGCATGTAGGTAATCAAGCCGACCAGGCCCTCGCTGCCCAGCTCGACGCCCTCATAGAGGCGCTGCGCCAGGCCCATGGTGCGCTTGACGCTGAAGCGCAGCTTGCGGCCGGCGTCCTGCTGGAGCTTGCTGGTGATGAAGGGCGGCAGCGGATTGCGGCGGCGCTCCTTGGTTTCGACGCTCTGGACGCGGAAGGCGGCATCTTCCAGCGCGGCGCGCAGCGTCTCGGCCTGTTCGCCGTTGCCGATGGCGAGTTCTTCCTTGGGCGCCGCGCCGTCGGCGGCGAGGATGCGCGTGAGGCGGGCATCGAAATACGGCGCCTTGCCGGCGGAAAGATAGGCGTCAAGGGTCCAGTACTCTTGCTTTTGAAAGGCGCGGACTTCCCGCTCGCGCTCGACGACTAGGCGCAGGGCCACGGTTTGCACGCGGCCGGCGGAGATGCCGCGGCGGACGCGGTCCCATAACAAGGGGGAGATTTGGTAGCCGACCAATCGGTCCAGCACGCGGCGCGCCTGCTGGGCGTCCACCAGGTTGCGGTCAATTTCCGTGGGCTTGGCGAAGCCCTCCTGGACGCCACGCTTGGTGATCTCGTTGAAGGTGACGCGGCGGATAGGCTTGCCGCCAGCCTTAAATTCCTCGGCTAAATGGAAGCAGATGGCTTCGCCTTCGCGATCGGGGTCGGCGGCGAGATAAATGGCTTCGGCACGCTGGGCGGATTTCTTGAGTTGCGCCAGCACCTTTTCCTTGCCAGGAATAACGGTATAGGTCGGCTCAAAATTGTTGTCCAGGTCCACGCCCAGGTCGCGCTTG